>NZ_JAWOBM010000017.1:0-221510 GCF_046498025.1 Halorubrum sp. | reverse complement strand
CCGGCGACGACCAGAACGGAAGCGTCGAGGACGTACCGGTCTTCCTCTACCTCGCCACCGTCCAGCACGAGGACGACGTGATCGCGCTCATCGGCATCCACCCGACCGCGGTCGACGCGCGCGATTCGGTTCTCTCGTTGATGGAGCAGGTCGAACACCCCACGTCGGCGTGAGGCTGCATCCTCCGGTTTTGATCGTCTTCGAACTCCCCGGAGCGATCGCTCGAATCGCCTGACGTGAGCCGATCGATCGACGATATTTCCGCGAGCGGAAGCTTCTGTCTCCGTAACGCATTTATTACCTACTCGACCGAGTGAGAGTGGTACACGACACGAGACGGGGACGAGGCAGCGAGTCCGTCGAACACCACCATTCGCGCGCGCTCTCAGCCCCAGCTCCGTCGATCGTGGCCCGTCACGATGGACCGAAGAACCTCACTCCCACGTGGATCGGTAGGCGTTTTGATCATTTGTGTTATTGGCATTTTGCTTGTCGGAGTAGGAGTAACTCTGGCATCTGCAGAAGCAGATGGAGGTGAACCGCTTAATATAACCAATGCAGGAGATACAGAAGATTTGTTCTCATTTGAGAGTACTAATACAATCTCGAATATAGAAATCACGAGGGGTGAACGAACAAACGAGTACCTGACCCTATATATAAATTTCAAAGAATTACAGAGAGATAACATTAACGTATCCAACGTTGGGATTCGGAACGTAACCATATCGAATGGAGAATTTATTGAAACAGATCAGTTCGAAGATGATGATGAAATCATTATAACAATTAAAATTGAATCAACAGACAGTGATAATCCTATTCAGGTTGACACGGTGGAGTTTGATGGAATCAATACATCAACCGGTGGAATGACAGATAACCTTCATTACAGAGTAGCTGCAATAGGTAATAATTCAACAGAGAGCTACGAATATCTGAGATCAGAAGAATATGTGAAAAATTCTACAAAATTTAAATATGTTGATGGCTCCATTACAGTTCGAGATCAGGCAACGACTTCAACAAATCTCGGCAGAGATGGTAGAACTTCATCCGGAGTGACCGTTAGCAGACTCAATTCAAATATTAATTCTACTATTGTACTAACTGATAGAGATAATAATGAAATTGTAGGTTATAAATCTCGATCGGCAAAAGAAATGGATGGAACAGGGAATATATCACTCAACACCTCTAATCTTGGTGGAAAATATGACGCATATCTAATACCGGATGAAATGATAAATTTGGATCAAGAAGACATTGGAACAGAATTATCTGATAAGGAGAAACAATCCGCTGTTGATAAAAATAGATTCCATGTTTATTTGGGAACGGTAGAATTTGAGGATCAAAAATACGAGCTGGAAAGAACCACCAATATTTCTGTAGCAACTTCTGAAGTTCGAGACACAGTCGGAATGAATACACCATATATTATTATGATTCATCCACTTACTTCCGATAATGAGATTATTTACCAGAAGTATATAGGGTATTCAGATGTATTAGTTGGAGTACATGATGATTTGAATATACCGATTAGAGATGCTAAAGGAAACAAGAAAACCATTTGGCATAGTAACCGATATGCAGCGACTATCCGGCTGGCCAAGGGACAAGAGCCGGGGGATCCCGTTTTTCTCAATTCAACAAAGCGCTTACCAAATTCAGATATCGAAGATCAATTTGTAGAGGGAGATGTATCAGATAGCGCAATTATACAAATTTCTAATAATCTATCAACTGGAAATGAGAGTGTCCAAATAGATCGCCTATTTAATGACTCCGAGTACAACATAACACAATCGTACTCTGGGGAGCTAATTGGCTATAACAATACTACGTCGTCAGCAGAATCTATCAATTTGTATCGACGGACTTCGGATAATCGCTCAGTAATAGCTGGAACTGGGAATTATCAAAGTAGCACTGGGACGATATTATTTAATACGACGGGGTTGGAAACTGGGTCTTATTCTATTTCTCAAGATGATTTTGAGGATGAAAAACAATTTAGAATGATCGGAAGAAGCGATCAGAGAGTAGAACTCACCGATATTGATGGGCAAAAGAGAGTGGGAGGAAAAGTCGATTACAAATTATTTCACAACACGTCAAAAATTAAGCTAGAAATTATTGGATCAGATACAACACTCGCAACCGCTAACCTCACAACACCGGATCCCGGTCGCACTACAATCGGACTCAACACGTACGCGCTCGGAAACGGGTCGCTGACGGATAGCGTCGTCACAGCGGGGTCAACTGCGACGGTTGAGTCGGTCGATACGTCGATGTCGAACGAGACGCTACCGCCGGGAACGTATCGAGTTGCCGTCCGCTCCGAACAGGGCCTCGCCACGACCGCGGACGAGGCGACGGTGACGGTCGAAAACCGGTCGACGAACGGACTGACCGCCTACGCCACGACCGATCTCGGTCGTGACGACTTGGGGACGGCGGAGGCGGTGCGACGGGCCATCGGGAACGGAACGCTCTCGCCGACGTCGACCGTCACCTCGGAGGACACCGTGGTCTACGCCGCGAACGCCACGGGACTGACCGGACTGCCGGCAGCACGGAACGCGACGATCCAAACGGGAACCGACCTCGCTCTGCTCGACGGACTGGCGTTCGACGTCCGGTCGAACGCGTCGACCACGACGAACGGTGCGGGCGAGTCCGTACCGGCGAACTCGTCGGTGTATCTCGACGAGTCCGGACTCTTCCTCGTCAGCGACGGCGCTGACGCTCTCGCGACGGACGAGACGCCGACCGACGGAGAGACGTTCACCGCCGAGTTCCGCGTGGAAGACGACCGCCTGCGCGAGGCCGCGTCGAATTCGACGGCCGGCCACGACGCCTCGGCGACACTGACCTTCGAGGCGCCGGAGCGGGGCGGTGGGGGAACCGAGAGCGAGGACTCGCTCAGCGACGACTCGCTCAGCGACGGAGATGGCGGGAGCGAGGCCGACGACGGCGGAACGAGCGGCGGTGGGACCGGCGGCACAGGCGGTGGATCCGAGACCGCCGGCGGTGGCGGTCGCTCCGAGACGACGCCGACGGGAGATGCTCCGTCGAGCGACTCGACGGCCGCGGGAGCGGAAGTCCGAGGCGACGACGAGGCCCGGCCCGACCTCGGAATCATCGGCGGTCGGGTCGAGGTCCGTCCGGCACCCGACGTCCGAGGAGTGGCGAACAGCGAGTCGGACGTATCGGCGGCAGTCGGTTCGGTCCCGGCGGTACCGACCCGTGTGGGGGACGCTCCACCCGGAAGCGACGCCGGCGCGCCCGACGACGATCCGGTCGGCAGCGGCGCGGGATCGGAGGGAACGGCCGCCGGCGAGGACGAGGCATCGTCGGCCGACGGCGGCGACGACTCGTCCGGCACGACCGACGAGTCGGCGACGGAGTCCGACACAGCGGGGACGGAACCGCCCGCGCCGAGCTACGACGACGCGCCGATCCGAGCGACCGCGGAGGACGTGCCCGGGTTCGGCCCGGTCGTCGCGGTGATCGCACTCCTGGTCGCCGGACGCCTCGCCGCAATCCGGCGGTGACACCCGCGCTCGCGAGAGTCGATTCACCGACGCCGTGGCGGACGTATCCACCGACGCCGTGGCGGGCTGGCGGTATCCTTTTGCTGGACCGCCTCGTTCCGTCGAACATGAGCGCGACCATCACCCCGCCACGAGAGCGCGAGTGCGAGCTGTGCGGTCGCCGCGAGCGGTGGAACGACGAAGCCGTCGGCTGGCAGATCGACGACGAGCCGGGCGAGGTCTACTGCATCCACGAGTGGGACATCAACGGGACGTTCGCGCCGCTGCGCGAGTAGCTCGCCGCACCCAAAGCACCGACGGAGCCGATATGACGGTGCGAGGCGTCCGGTATCGCCGCGAGGGGTGCGGCGGCGGTCTGATCTGAAATTGATGATGTATATCTCAGTCGTCGAATACGCACATTTCTAGCCGTGAAATACACTCATTACTGATTATTATCGGCCATATAGCGGCTTTTTACTGATCGGACGACAAGTGTGATAAGGGTTATTCACCCCTGATGAATAATTACCTTATATTCCCTAATGTGTGTACGAGGGATCCTACCCCTATCAGGGTCATACCTTTAAGCAATCACCCGTGAGTGGTGTCCATGACCGAGCCACGTAGTGACACCCGGGGGAGCTCGGATTCCTCGGGCCACGGTGGAGGACTTGCGGCAGTAACAGACGAGCGATCGAACTGCGGGATCGGCGGGATCGTCGACCTGGACGGAGATCCGAGCCACGAGACGGTGACCGACGCGGTCCGACTGCTGGAGAACCTCGAACACCGCGGTACCACGGGCGCCGAGGAGAACACCGGCGACGGGGCGGGGATCATGGTCGCGCGCCCGGACGACTTCTTCGACGACGTGGTCGACGCCGACCTGCCCGACGAGTACGCGGTCGGATCCGTCTTCATGCCGACCGAAGGGAGCGTCCAAGCGGAGATCCACGACGTCATCGCGGAGGTGTTCTCCGTCTACGGGTTGGAGGTGCTCGCGTGGCGCTCCGTCCCGACGGACAACGCCGACCTCGGCGCGACAGCGCTCGACTCCGAGCCGGAGGTCGCTCAGCTGTTCGCCGCGCCCGTCGAGGGCGCCGGCCTCGCCGAGCGGTTCACGAGCGAGGAGACGCGACCGGACGACGTCGACCCGGAGCTGCTCGGCTTCGACCGCGCGCTGTACGCGGCCCGGCGCGAGATCGAGAACGCGGTCACGGACGTCGACGGCGCCGGGCGATTCTACGTCTGCTCGCTCGACCGCCAGCGCGTCGTGTACAAGGGGCTGCTGAAGGGCTCGCAGCTGGCCGAGTACTATCCGGACCTGACCGACGACCGCTTCGCGAGCCACGTCGCCCTGGTCCACGCGCGGTTCTCGACGAACACGCTCGGCGCTTGGCACCTCGCGCACCCGTACCGCAACATCGTCCACAACGGCGAGTTCAACACGATCCGCGGGAACGTTAACTGGATGCGCGCCCGCGAGAACGACCTCGATCACCCGGCGTTCGGCGCCGAGCTCGACACAATCAAGCCCGTGATCGATGACCCGAACCAGTCCGACACCGCGAGCGTCGACAACGCGGTCGAGCTCCTCCTCCAGGCCGGTCGGGACCTCCCCCACACCCTCCGGATGCTGATCCCGGAGGCGTTCCGCGGCGACGACCTGATGGACGCGGCCCGCACCGACTTCTACGACTACCACGCCTCGCTCGTGGAGCCGTGGGACGGCCCCGCCCTCGTGATCGGCTTCGACGGCGACCGCGTGGCCGGCGTCCTCGACCGCAACGGGCTCCGCCCGTGCCGGTACGAGGTGACAGACGACAACCGGCTCGTCGTCGGGAGCGAGGTCGGCGCGCTGCCGACCGACCCCGCCGAGGTGCGACGGCGCGGCCGGCTCCAGCCCGGCGAGATCTTCGTCGCCGACCCCGAGGAGGGGCGGATCGTCCCGGACGACGAGGTGTTCGCCGACCTCACCGACGAGAAGTACGGCGAGTGGGTCGAGGAGCGCCAGGTCGTTCTCGACGACGTCGTCGATGGGGTCGACGCCGGCACGGAGGACGAGGCCGCCACGGAGGTCGACGGCGACGCGGAGGCGACGGCCTCCGGTGGGAGCGACGGCGAAGTGAGCGACGAGGACCCGACCGTCAGGATTCATCAGGCCGCATTCGGCTACACCACCGACTCGCTGAACCACCTCGTTGAGCCGATGGCGAGAGACGGGAAAGACCCGGTCGGCTCGATGGGCGACGACACCCCGCTCTCGGTGCTCGCCGACGTCGACCGACCCCTGTTCACCTACTTCAAGCAGCTGTTCGCGCAGGTGTCGAACCCGCCGATCGACTACATCCGCGAGGAGCTCGTCACCTCGCTGGAGACCCGGATGGGGAACCAGCGGAACCTGCTCGACGAGACCCCCGAACACGCCGAGCAGATCGTCTCGGACTCACCGATCCTCACCGACGCCGAGACGGCCGCCCTCAAGCGGCTGGACGGCGAGCCGATCGACGGCGACGGACCGGCGTTCTCCTCGGTGACGGTCGACGTGACGTACGACCGCGAGGGGTCGCTCGTCGACGCCGTCACCCGGATCCGGCGGGCGTCCGCGGCCGCGATCGAGGACGGCGCCGACGTGGTCGTCCTCTCGGACCGCGCTGTCGGCCCGGACCGGCTCGCCGTCCCGAGCCTGCTCGCGACCGGTGCGGTCCACCACCACCTCGTGCGGAACGGGCTGCGGAACCGCGCCGGGGTCGTCGTCGAGTCGGGCGAGCCCCACGAGGTCCATCACATCGCGACGCTGGTCGGCTACGGCGCCGACGCGATAGACCCGTACCTCGCGTACGACTCCATCGCCGACGTCGTCGCGGGACCGGACGGCGCCGACGAGGACGAGGCGCTCGCGGCGTACCGCGGCGCCTTGGAGGACGGGCTCCTCAAGACGATGGCGAAGATGGGCATCTCGACGATGGAGTCGTACCAGGGCGCCCAGATCTTCGAGGCGATCGGACTCGCCTCCGAGTTCGTCGCCGAGTACTTCGAGGGGACCGAGATCCGTACGGAGGGGATCGGCATCGAGCAGATCGAAGACGACCTCCGGACGCGCCACGCGATGGCGTTCGGCGCCGACCCCAACCTGGAGACCACGGGCGAGTACGAGCACCGTTCCTCCGGGATCAAACACGGCTGGAACCCCCAGACGGTCGGGACGCTCCAGCAGGCGGTCCGGGGCGGCGACTACGAGCAGTACCGGGAGTTCGCCGAGCTGGTGAACGACCAGTCCAAGGAGCTCCAGACGCTGCGCGGCCTCTTGGAGTTCGAATCCGACCGCGACCCGGTGCCGGTCGAAGAGGTCGAGCCGGTCGAGTCGATCGTCGAGCGCTTCTCGACGGCCGCGATGAGCCTCGGGAGCATCTCGCCGGAGGCCCACGAGAACAACGCGATCGCGATGAACCGGATCGGCGCGAAGTCGAACACCGGCGAGGGCGGCGAGCCGCCCGAGCGGTTCGGCACCGAGAAGGAGTGTAGCGTCAAGCAGGTCGCCTCCGGCCGCTTCGGCGTCACCGCCGATTACCTCGCGAGCGCGGACGAGCTGCAGATCAAGATGGCGCAGGGGTCGAAGCCCGGTGAGGGCGGCCACCTCCCCGGCGAGAAGGTAAACGAGATGATCGCGCACGTCCGGTGTTCCACCCCCGGCGTCGGGCTCATCTCGCCGCCGCCGCAGCACGACATCTACTCCATCGAGGACCTCAAGCAGCTCATCTTCGATTTGAAGGCCGCGAGCCCCGACGCCGGCGTCAACGTGAAGCTGGTCTCGGAGGCCGGCATCGGGACCATCGCGGCCGGCGTCGCGAAGGCGAACGCGGACGTCGTCCACATTTCCGGCCACTCCGGCGGAACGGGCGCGTCGCCGAAGACCTCGATCAAGAACGCGGGGCTCCCGTGGGAGCTCGGGCTCGCCGAGGCGAACCAGATGCTCCGCGCGACCGGCCTGCGCGACCGCATCCGCGTCACCGCCGACGGCGGGCTCAAGACCGGCCGCGACGTCGCGGTGGCCGCCGCGCTGGGTGCGGAGGAGTACGTGTTCGGCACCGCGTCGCTCGTCACCGCCGGCTGCGTGATGGCCCGGCAGTGCCACGAGAACACCTGCCCGGTGGGCGTCGCGACCCAGCGCGAGGACCTCCGCCAGCGCTTCCCCGGCCAGCCGGACCACGTCATCAACTACATGACGTTCATCGCCCAGGAGCTCCGCGAGCTCATGGCCGAGCTCGGCTACACCGAGGTCGAGGAGTTCATCGGGCGCCCCGAGCTGCTCTCCCAGCGCGAGACGGACCACGAGAAGGCGAAGCACCTCGACCTCGCGGCGGTCATCGCCGAGCCCGCGGGCGACGCCCGGACGAAGACCCGCGAGCAGGAGGACGCCGACATCGAGACGCTGCTCGACTGGGACCTCATCGACGAGGCGGCCCCGGCCATCGAGGACGGCGCGCCCGTCGCGCTCACCCGCGACGTGGAGAACGTCGACCGCGCGGTCGGCGCGACGCTCTCGAACCGCGTCGTCTCCGAGCACGGCGGCGAGGGGCTCCCGGACGACACCGTCACCTGCCGGTTCGACGGCTACGCGGGCCAGAGCTTCGGCGCGTTCCTCGCGCCCGGCGTCACCCTCGAGCTGACCGGCGCCGCCAACGACTACCTCGGGAAGGGGCTCTCGGGCGGTCGACTCGTGGTCAACACGCCGGAAGAGGCCGGCTACGACCCGGCCGAGAACGTCGTCGCCGGCAACGTCGGACTGTACGGCGCCACCGACGGCGAGGTGTACGTCAACGGCGTCGTCGGCGAGCGGTTCGGCGTCCGCAACTCCGGTGTGAAGGCGGTCGTCGAGGGCGTTGGCGACCACGGCTGCGAGTACATGACCGGCGGGGTCGTCGCCGTCCTCGGCGACACCGGCCGGAACTTCGCGGCCGGGATGTCCGGCGGCGTCGCCTACGTACACGACCCCGACGGCCGGTTCACCGACCGGGTGAACCGCGGGATGGTGTCCGTCTCGCAGACGCTCGACGAGTCGGACGAGCAGATGCTCCGGCGGCTCGTCGAGAACCACCGCGCGTACACCGGCAGCGATCGCGCGGCCGAGCTGCTCGACGACTGGGCCGCGACGCTGGACGACTTCGTACGCGTCTTCCCCGACGCGTACGCGAACGTCATCGCCGAGGGGAAGGGCGCCGACGTGCGCGACGAGCCGCCGGCGGCGGCGGAGGCCGTCCCCGGCGCCGTAAGCGACCCGGCCGGGCAGGCGTCGAGCGACGACTGAGGCAATCGGTGTTGCCCGTCGCTGTCGAAATCCGCGGTCGGCGATGGATTTCGGCAGCCCCGAGGAACACGGAATGCGCCTCTCGCACAGAACTATTTCTCCGTTCGATCAGTCACCACAGGAGTGTTATCTACTGAGCTATCGGTTGAACGTGTACCCGTGGACGAGCGTATTAGCGAGAGCACCGAGCGCCGGCTGTTTCTGGATCACATCTACGATCGGTTCAGTGTATGACCACGAACGCACAGAACTGGCTGCTCGGACTCGTACTGGTGGCGCTTCTCGCCGCGCTCGCGGGTGACCTCCTCGGAGCACGGCTCCTCGTCAGGGTCGCCGTACCCACGTTCTTCCTTGCTGCAGCGAGTCTGTTCGCGCTCATGACCGTTACAAAGCTCGTCGATGCCATCCGATCGTCCGAACCGGACGTGCACGACCCGACCCGAACTGACTAGCCGAAGCGCCGGCCTTTCGATTGATCGTCGAGCGTCTCGCTCTCGACGCCCTCCTGCTCGACCGCGCGGTCGACGTGGCGCTCGCGGGCTCGGTCGACGAACTCCGCCGGCAGCTCCTCGATCTCGCCGGCCTGCACGCCCCAGAGCTTCGCGTAGAGCCCGTCGGCCGCCAGCAGGTCGTCGTGGCTCCCGCGCTCGACGACCTCCCCGTCCTCTAACACGAGGGTCGCGTCGGCGTCGGTCACCGTCGAGAGGCGGTGGGCGATGACGAACGTGGTTCGGTCGGCCGCCAGCTCGTCGAGCGAGCGCTGGATCAGCATCTCCGTCTCGGTGTCGACCGCGGAGGTCGCCTCGTCGAGGATCAGGATCGCGGGGTCCTGCAGGACGACCCGGGCGATGGCGACGCGCTGGCGCTGCCCGCCCGAGAGCTTCACGCCCTGCTCGCCGATCCGCGTCTCATAGCCGCTCGGGAGCGAGTCGATGAACTCGTGGGCCTCGGCGACCTTCGCGGCCTCGATCACCCGCTCGCGGACCGCGTCGCTCTCGACCGTCTCGTCGACCCCGGTGAACCGCCCGTACCGGATGTTCTCGGCGATGGTGCCGTCGAACAGCGTGGTGTCCTGCGCGACGTAGCCGACCGCGGAGCGCAGGCTCTCGACGGTGACGTCGCGCACGTCGTGTCCGTCGACCCTGACCGCGCCGTCGGTGACGTCGTAGAGCCGGAGGAGGAGCTTGAGCAGCGTCGACTTCCCGGCGCCGGTCGGCCCCACGAGGGCGACGGTGTCGCCGGGGTCGGCCGCGAAGGAGACGCCGCTGATGACTTCCTCGTCCGCGTCGGCCGGATCGACGAGGGCGTTCTCGGGGTAGGCGAAGGAGACGTCGTCGTACTCGACCGCGGCGGCGTCGCCGGCGCGGTCGACATCCGTCCCGTTCTGGGCCCCGAGCGCGACCGTGCCGTCGCCGTCCGTGATCCGGATCGGGATGTCTCGGAGGCCGAACACGCGTTCGCAGGAGGCCTTCGCGTTCTCGTACTGGTCGATAATGTTGGAGATCTCCGCGAGGGGAGCGACGAACTGCTGGGTGAGCAGGACGAACGTGACGAACGTTCCCACCGTGAGCGTCGTGGTGAACGGACCCGGCGGTCCGGCCGAGAGCCAGTAGCCGCCGACCGCGAAGGTGGCGGCGAACGCGAGGCCGGCGAACAGCTCCATCCCCGGACGATAGACGTAGTTCAGCCGGAGGATCGACATCGTCCGCTGGAAGTACCGGTGGGAGGCCGTCTCGACGCGCTCGCTCTCGTACGGCTCGGTGTTGGAGGTCTTCACCAGCTCGACGCCCGAGAGGGCGTTCTCCAAGGCGGTGTTGAGGTCGCCGACCACGGAGCGCTGGGCGACGTACCGCGGCTCCACGGCCCGCATGAACCAGAGCGTGAAGAGGATCATCAGGGGGATCGCCGAGAGGGTGACGACCGCGAGCTCGTAGTTGTAATACAGGAGGACGCCCGCGATGCCGACGACCATCACGCCGAGCCGCGCCGAGTTCTGGAGGGCGTTGTCCAGGAAGACCTCGAGGTTCGAGGCGTCGTTGTTGAGGACGCTCATCACCTCGCCGGTCTGCTTGTCGTCGAAGAAGGTCATGTCGAGCCGCTGCATCCGGTCGAAGGAGTCGGTCCGGACCGCGTGCATGACCCGGTGCGCGAAGTTGTTCGCGGCGATGCCGTAGATCCAGGTGAAGACGCCGGTGACGAGGAAGGAGCCGACGATGAGGACGACCGAGAGCCGGAACTGCGCCGGCCCCGCGGTCGGCAGCCACGCGTCGGGGACGACCGGGAGGGTGTACGGACCGTCGCCCGTGAACACGGCGTCGATGGCGACGCCGAGCACGACCGGCGGGACCAGCCCGGCGACGCGGGCGACGACGTTCGCGGTCATCCCGATCACGAGCCAGTGCGCCTCGGGGGCGCCGTACTCGCGGAACAGTCGGAGGAGGGGCCGGTCGACGCGGTCGCGGTACACTTCGAAGGCGTTTCGGTCGGCGGCGGCCATGGACGTAGGAGCGGTGCGAGCCCCATGTATCCGACGGCTTCGGTCGTCTCGGCCGGTTCGGTCGATTCGGTCGTCTCGGCCGGTTCGGTCGATTCGGCCGGCCCGGAGCCGGAGTGCCCTCCCGGCGTCGCCCGCGTCTGTCCGAACCGCGACTCAGTTGTGACGGAAACAGCGCGAGCCGGTGAACGCCATCGCCATGTCGTGTTCGTCGGCCGCGGCGATCACGTCCTCGTCGTTGACGGAGCCGCCGGGCTGGATCACGGCTTCGATCCCGGCCTCGGCGGCCTCCTCGATCGCGTCCGGGAACGGGAAGAAGGCGTCAGAGGCCATCACGGCGCCCTCGGCGGACTTGCCCTCCGCGTCCTTCTCGGCTTTCATCGCCGCGAGCGTCACGGCGTCGACGCGGGACACCTGACCCATCCCGACGCCGACCGTCTCGGTGCCGGTCGCGAACAGGATCCCGTTCGATTTGACGTGTTTGAGGGTCCTCCACGCGAAGAGCATCGTCTCCACCTGCTCGTCGGTGGGCTCGCGCTCGGTGACGACCTCGAGGTCCGCGGCGGTCGGCGACTGGCGGTCCCGCTCCTGGACGAGGCGCCCGCCGACGACCGGCTTCTCGGAGAACCGCTCGGCGAAGCGCTCCTCGCCCTCGCCGAGCGGGCCGACGTCCAGCACGCGGAGGTTCCCCTTCTCGCGGAGCACGTCGAGCGCGCTGTCGGTGTAGCCCGGGGCGACGACGACCTCCTTGAACGAGTCGGCGACGGCGGTCGCGGTGTCGGCGTCGCACTCGCGGTTCAACGCGACGATGCCGCCGAACGCCGACTTCGCGTCCGTGCTGAGCGCGCGGTCGTACGCGTCCGCGAGCGTGTCGCTCGTCGCGCAGCCGGCGGGATTCGTGTGCTTGATCACCGCGGCGGCGGGGTCGTCGAACTCCTTCACGAGGTTCAGGGCGGCGTCGGCGTCGTTGTAGTTGTTGTACCCCATCCCCTTCGCGCCGGGGTTGAGCTGGTCGGCGCCGACGACGCCGGCCTCCTCGCAGCCGTCGTCGGCGTAGAGCGCGGCGTCCTGGTGCGGGTTCTCGCCGTATCGGAGCGTCTCGGCGCGCTCCTCGGAGACGAACCGCCGTTCCGGGAAGTCGCCGCCCGCGTCGCCCTCGACGGTCACGTCGACGGCCTCGCCGTCCTCGCGCTCCATCGTCACGCGGTCCTCGGCGAACCACCGGACCGCCCGCGGGTACGCCGTGAACTCCGCGTCGCGGAGCACCCGGTCTTTCAGCGAGTCGGCGTCGTCGTCGCCGTAGACGGGGACCGGCTCTTGGGTGACGATCGGGCCGTCGTCGATCGCCTCGGTGACGACGTGGACGGTACAGCCCGTCGTCCGGACCCCGGCGTCGAGCACCTGCTCGTGGGCGTTCATGCCCGGGAACGCGGGCAACAGCGAGGGGTGGACGTTCAGCGTCGTCGGCGCCGAATCGAGGAACTCGTCCGTGAGCACGCGCATGTACCCGTCGAGGCAGACCAGATCGAAGTCGTAGCTCTCGAGCCGGTCGAGGATCCGGCGCTCGTGGGACGCGCGCGACTCGTCGTCCTCGCGCTCGACGACCTCGGTGGGGATCCGGCGCTCCGTCGCGGCCTCGAGGACGGGCGCCTGCTCCCGGTTCGTCAGGACGACCGACAGCTCCGCGCCGCCGGGCGCGACGTCGGCGATGTGTCTGAGGTTCCGTCCCCGGTTGCTCGCGAGTCCGGCGATCTTCATACGCCCGTGGTCCGACCGATCGCGTATATCGATTGCGGTCCGCATCGCCGGAATATCCACGTTTGCGGATAGGATCGGCCACCCGGGCGCGAAAAGGGGAGGTACCTATCCACGTCCGTGTGTCCCGGCATCGACACGCTTTTGCCGGCTCCGGGGGCAGTCGCGGACATGACTGATCACGCCATCTCGGGCCTGTCGCGGTCGGACCCGCTCGCGGCCGTCTCGCCGCTCGACGGGCGCTACGCCTCGCGGACCGCGCCGCTGTCGCCGCACGCGAGCGAGGCCGCGCTCATGCGCGCCCGGACCCGCGTCGAGGTCGAGTACCTGATCGAGCTGGCCGCGCTCGACGCGACACCGATCTCGCTCGACGACGACGCGGAGGCGACGCTGCGCGGCGTCTACAAGGAGTTCTCGGCCGAGGACGCGCGCCTGATAAAGGCGCTCGAAGTCGACGGCGCCGAGGGGTACGCCCCCACCAACCACGACGTGAAAGCGGTCGAGTACTTCCTCCGGGTCCGACTGGACGAGGCGGACGACGCCGGGACCGTCGCCGACGCGGAGGCGCTGTACCCGTGGATACACTTCGGGCTCACCAGCGAGGACGTCAACAACCTCGCTCACCGGCTGCTGCTCAAGCCCGCGGTGAGCGAGGTGCTCGTGCCCGCGGTCCGCGAGGTCCGGGACGCGCTCGTCGACCTCGCACAGGCGCACCGCGACACGCCGATGCTCGCCCGCACCCACGGTCAGCCCGCGACGCCGACGACGTTCGGCAAGGAGATGGCGGTGTACGCCGCGCGGCTCGGCCGTGCGCTCGGCCGCGTCGTCGTCGCGAACGGCGACCTCTCCGGGAAGCTGGCCGGCGCCTCGGGGGCCTACGCCGCCCACGACGCCGCCTACCCCGACATCGACTGGCAGGCGTTCTCCGAGTCGTTCGTGCACGGCCTCGGTCTGGAGCACACGCCGCTCGCGACGCAGGTGAACCCCTGCGACGACCTCGCGGCGCTGTTCGACGCGCTGCGAGGGGTCAACAACGTCCTCCTCGACCTGGACGTGGACGCGTGGCTCTACGTCTCCGACCGCTATCTCGGCCAGCGGGCGGTCGAGGGCGAGACCGGCTCCTCGACGATGCCGCACAAGGTGAACCCGATCGACTTCGAGAACAGCGAGGGCAACCTCTCGAAGGCGAACAGCGACCTCACCTTCCTCGGCGACTACGTGACGAGCTCGCGGCTCCAGCGCGACCTCTCCGACTCCACCGTCAAGCGAAACGTCGGCGCCGCGCTCGCGCACTGTCTCGTCGGCTACGGGAAGGCCGAGAACGGGCTCGCGAAGGTGGTGCCGAACGAGACGGTGATGCGCGAGGAGCTGGCGGCGACCCCCGAGGTGATCGGCGAGGCCGTTCAGACGATCCTCCGGCGCGAGGGCGACACCGACGCCTACGAACGCGTGAAGGAGCTGACCCGCGGTCGGTCGGTGACGCTCGACGACTTCCGCGAGCTGTTCGGCGACCTCGACGTCGACGAGGACGTGCGCGAGGAGCTGCGGGCGCTGACGCCGGCGGGGTACGTCGGCGTCGCCGACGCCCTCGTCGACGAGATCGACGAGTAGGGGTCACCGAGCGGCGTAGTCGGCGGAGCTCAACGCGCTCGTGAGACGGGTGTTAGTCCATAAAATGCTGGCCGAGAAGTCCCTCCTTCCCTGCGTGTTTTCGCGCGTAGACGAAGTACCAAGCGACGCCAAACACGACGAAAAGCGAACTCAGGAGGATCTCGATCGGCGCCATAAACGCAATCAGACCGAACGAGAAGACCGCACCGAGGACGGGAACGACCGGGTATAGGGGGGCTTCGAAATCGGGATCGTAGTCCTCGGCGTCGGTTTCCCGGTAGACGATCAGTGCGATGTTCAAGAGACCGTACACGATGAGGTGAAGTACACTCCCCGCCTTCGCCAGCACTTCGATGTCGCCGATGAGGATAAATCCGAAAACGAACGCCCCCGTAAGCGTGATCGAACGATACGGCGTTTCGAATTTGGGATGGACGGCGTTGAGTCGGGGAGTGACGATCTGATCTCGCGCCATGGCAAAATTGACTCGCGAAGACGCGAGGATGGAGGCGTTGGCGCTCGATGCCATCGCGAACAGCCCGGCGAGCATGAGGCCGACTACCCCGACCGACCCGGCCAATTGCTCGGCCACCCGAATGACGGCGACTTCGCCGAACTCGATTACGTCCGCGTACGGGACGACGCCCATCGTTACGATCATTACCACCACATACAACAGCGTCGCAAAGACCAGGCTACCGACCACAGCGAGAGGGAGATTTCGACCCGGATCTTCGAGTTCCTCTGCTACTGTGTTGATCTCCGCAAAGCCGAGATACGACACGAAGACGAGGGCTGCAGCAGGAAACACGCTCCCCCATCCGCCGGTTTCTGAGGGTGCAAATGGACGGAGATTCGCCGGATCAATCCGACCGAGACCGACGAGGCTGTACCCACAGAGAGCCACGATGAGCACGGCGACGATAGCGATTTGCACTTTGCCGGTCTCCTCAGTTCCGATGAAGTTGAGCGCGAAGAACAGCAGTCCTGCGACCAGGGCCATGACCTGCGAGGGAGCAAGGCCATACCCGAGAATATCCGCCGGTGGGACGGGGAGAAAAACCGCCGCGTAACTTCCCAGACCGACGAGGTAGAACGCGACGGCGGCAGACAGTCCGATCCAGTTCCCCCAGCCAGCAACGCTCCCGAACAGTGGCCCGAGCGTATCGTTGATATAGTAGTACGCGCCGCCCGCTTTCGGCATCGCCGTCCCGAGTTCGCTGATCGAGAGCGCGGTAAACGCCGAAATAAACCCCGCGAGGGCGAACGCAGCAGCGGCGGCTGGACCAGCCGTGGCAGCCGCCGCCGCCGGCAGGATGAATATCCCGGCACAAACCATCACACCGACGCCGATAGCGAATGCGGCTAGAAGGCCAAGTTCTTCCGAGAGCTCCTCGTCAGTCATTTCTGATCTTACTGTTCACCGTCCCCTGCGGAGCGGCGTCGGACGACGGGCACTGGTACGCGCGCTGCTCTGTGACCTCTTCGGACATGCCACCGAAGATCCAGTTCGGGATACTGGGTTCGTTCGCGCCCAAGATGACCGGATCGGAATCGTCGGCACGGTCGGGTGTCGTCGTCTCGGGATTGTCGGTCTCTTCGACGGCCTGCGAGATCCGCTGGACCGGTATGACCCCTCTTCCAGCGCCGTAGAGACACCCGACAGAGCCCGCCCGGCATACGTCTGTTCCGGAATCTCTTCGTGTCCGAGAAGGACGACGGGGACCGACGGGAGGGACTCGGTGGGCGTATCGGGAATGATGTCTCCTTCGAGAACCGCGATGGGGAGACTCACCCGTAGCGTAGCGACCATTGTGTAATCCTGTTCCGAAGACGACCCGCGGGTATATAAACCGGGAGAGGCGATCCCACGATTCCGGAGCCATCGCCAGCGCCGTCGGAAGGTGAGGACTCGTACGCCTGCTTCTCCGACCACGAGGAAGAAGCTCGTCGTCTCAGCGGGGACGAATTCGGTCGCTTGACCGAAGAAGTCATGAACCCGCTCCGGTCGCGTCGGGAATTTCAGGTTCACAACGACGTTTCTGCCGCTTACGGGAACCCGTTTAACACAGCCATCCTGATCGGCGGCTGACTGTCGTTCACGGGGACTCAGTTCTCGTGCAGCCTATCGGAAATCGGAGATCTCTGAGAACTCTAAAAGCGAAGGTGTTCCCCTTGATTTTCGGTGAAACCATCCTCACCGAAGCCGCCGCCACCCACGCCGGCATAAGACGTTTATCGATCGCGCATCCATCGCCGTCCGATGCCCTCCGACGACAACGACGACGAGGCGAAGTACTCGGTGTTCGGCAACGACGCGGCCAACACGCCGGAGGGATCCGGCGAGGACGCGCGGGTCGACCCGGAAGCGGTCGACCTCGGCGACGGCGACGACGGCTGTCCGAAGTGCGGGAGCGAGGAGACGGAGACCGACGAGATCGCGACCACCGGCACCGGCCTCACCAAGATGTTCGACGTGCAGAATCGCTCGTTCGTCGTGGTCTCCTGTGCGAACTGCGGCTACTCGGAGCTTTATAAGGGACAGTCGACGGGAAACGCCATCGACTTCTTCGTCGGCTGAGCGGTCGGGACGGGCGCGACGCTACCGACCCCCCTTCGAGCCCCTCTCGGAGCCCCGCGAGCGACCGATTTATGTCGACCGCGCAACCGATCTCGAGCGTGCATGGCCTCCCTCAGAAGCCCCTCCACCCTCCCGGTGGTCGGCGTTCTCGTCGACGGTCGGACCTACGGGAACCTGTTGTACCTGTTGCTCGCCGTCCCGCTCGGATTCGTCTACTCGACGGTGTTCACGTTCGGCCTCGCCCTCGGGCTCGCCCTCTCGGTCGTGCTCGTCGGGCTCGTGATCCTGCTGATGCTCCTGGTCGGCTCCCGGCTGGTCGCGGGCTTCGAGCGATGGCTCGCGAACGCGCTGCTGGGAACCGACCTGTCCCGGCCCGACGACCTGGCCGACGGCGACGGCGCGCTCGCGGGCGTCAGGAAGTACGTCGACGCGCGCTCGACGTGGACCGGACTGGGCTTCCTCTCGCTGAAGTTCTGGGTGTCGCTGTTCGCGCTCGTCCCCCTCGTCGTCCTGTCGAGCGCGCTCCCGCTCGTCGCCGCGCCGCTCCGGTACCCCTACGCGGCCGACTTCGGCGAGGTGAACGGCGAGCCGGTGACGTGGGCGGTCGACACGCTCCCAGAGGCGCTGGTCGCGCTCGCGCTCGGGGTCGCCGGCGTCCTCCTGTCGCTCCACGTCGCGAACCTCGTCGCCTACGCGGCCCGACAGATGGCCGTCGCGCTGTTGGGTCACGAAGCGCGGGGCGCGTCCCCACCGGAGTCGGCGGCGGGCGGCGAGTCTCACAGCCACGAGGGAGCGAGCCCCGTCGAAGCCGACACCGACCCCGAGGGCGGGTTCGAGTTCGTCGACGACCCAGTCGACCGCGACTTCCCCGACCACGACCCCGTTGACCGCGACCCAGTCGACCGCGACCCCGCCGACAGCGACTTCTCCGACCGCGGCCCCGCCGACCGCGGTCCCGCCGATCGCGACTCCCCCGACAGCGACTCCGCCGACCGCCCCAGCGACCCCGCTCACCGCGACGGCGACGAGGTCCCCTGATCCGGAGGCGATCCTCCGATCGACTTATTCCAGTGCGGTCGTCAGGGGCGGTATGGCACCGACGCCCGTCAACGCCGCCTTCGGTGCGCTGCTCGCGGCCGCCCTGCTCGGCGCCGCGTTCGACCGGCGCGCGGTCGCGATCGTCGTCGCGGCCGCGGTCCTCCCCGACCTCGACGCGGCCGCGAGCCTCTTGGTTCCCGGCGCGACGAACGCCCTCCTCCACGCGGTCTGGCTCCCCCTCGCCGCCGGGGGCGTCCTCTACTGGGACACGCGACTGCGCGACGACTCGGCACTCCGCGAGCGGGCCGGGTGGCGCGGCGTCCGGATCGCGTGGGTCGCGCTCGCGGCGTTCCTCGTCGCCGGCGTGGGCCCGGACCTGTTCGGCGGCGAGGGGGTGAACCTGCTGTACCCGCTCCATGACGCCTACTACCTCGTCGACGGCGGGTTCCTCTTCTCGACGCGGGACGGGGTCGTCCAGACGGTCGTCTCGGTCGGCGCGCAGGGACCGGGGATCCTCCCGCTGGAGACCCTCGGGACGACCGAGTCGTACGCCATCCCGACGTTCGCGAACCCCGACGGCCGACCGGGGCTCTCGCTCGGCGCGGACCGAGAGCTGTCCCTCGTCCGGACTGGATGGCAGCTCGTCGTGGTCGCGGCCGCGGTCGTGCTGCTGGCGGTGCGGTTCCGGCGGGAGGGTCGGACGAAACCGACCGAAGACGTCGCGGAGGTGAGCCGGTAGATGGTCTCCTCGGTCGTCCACGCCGGCTTCGCGCTGTTGCTCGCGGCCGGGCTGCTCGGCGACTACTACGACCGGCGGGCGCTCGCCGTCGTGCTCGCGATCGTCCTCGTCCCCGAGGCGGACAGCTTCCTCGGATTCGTCATGCCCGGGGCTCACCGCACGGTCGGCCACAACCTCGTGTTTCCCGCGGCCGCCGCGGCGCTGCTCTACTACGACACCCGCCTCCGCGAGCGGTCCGCGCTCCGCGAGCGCCTCGCCGACCGGTGGATCGCGGTGGCGTGGGTCGGGCTGTTCGTCCACGCCTTCGCGCACGTCTCGCTCGACTGGATCCACCTCGAAGGGGTGAACGTCTTCTGGCCGCTGCGGGACCGGTTCTACGCCCTCAACGGGGAGGTCCTGCTGTCGACCGCGGACGGGTTCGTCCAGACGTTCGTCGACCTGCAGACCGACCCGGAGACGGGTGGACGCGCGGTGGACGCGGGGACCACCGGAACCACGGAGACCGTCCACGTCAACAACCCCGTCGAGCCGCGCGACCCCGACGAGGTGACCGACGAGCCGGTCAACCGGATCTTTCCGATCGCGAACGCCGGCTGGCGGCTCTACCTCATCGGGACCGGGCTCTTCGTGCTGGTCGCCCGACGCTTGCAGGACCGGACGCCGGCCGACGGCGAGCGGTGAACTCGTCGACCGCGGCCCGAAGACCTCAACATAGTATGGGGGGGCAGTGAACCGCGTGGAGGTCGTACCGTCTCTCGATGAGCCCTCGTTCACGTGACGACGAGCGCCTCGCCGGAGCGGAGATCGCGGTCGTCGGCGCCGGGTTCGGCGGCCTCTCCACGGCCGCGTACCTCGCCGACGCCGGCGCGAACGTGACGGTCTTCGAGCGCAACGAGCACCCCGGGGGGTACGCCGGCCGGATCGAGCGCGACGGCTTCCGGATCGACACCGGCCCCTCGTGGTACCTCATGCCGGAGGTGTTCGACCGCTTCTTCGGGCACTTCGGGCGGTCGACGGACGAGTTTTACGAGCTGACGGAGCTCGACCCCCTCTACGAGGTCGTCTGGAAGGACGGCGACCGCGCGACGATGCCGGCGGACCGGGAGGGACAGAAGGCGCTGTTCGAGTCGTACGAGTCGGGCGCCGGCGACCGGCTCGACGCCTACCTCGACGACGCCGCGGAGGCGTACGAGCTCGGCATGGACCGGTTCGTCTACCCGAGCCGCTCTCGGCTCCGCGACATGATAGACCTCGACGTGTTGCGCTCGGGGCGCGCGCTTCCGAAGCTCCGGACGATGGACGACTACGTCGGCGACTACTTCGACCACGAGAAGCTGCGGCAGATCGCGGAGTACAAGCTCGTCTTCCTCGGCGGGTCGCCGTACAACACGCCGGCGATCTACACGCTGATGAGCCACGTCGACATGAACCTCGGCGTGTATCACCCGACCGGCGGCATCGCGAGCGTCGTCGACGGGATGGCGGACCTCGCGGTCGATCTCGGCGCCGAGATCCGGACGGGGACGCCGGTGACCGCCATCGAACCGTCGATCGCGGCGGCGGGACCGAAGTTCGAGGTCGAGGTCGAGACCGAAGGCGGTGACGCGCCCGAGGCCGACCGATTCGACCGGGTGGTCGCGAACGCGGCGCCGACGCACGTCGAGCGCGACCTCCTCCCCGACGAGCACGCGCGCCGCGAGGCGTACTGGGAGTCGCGGACGTACGCCCCCTCCGCGTTCCTCCTGTACTTCGGCGTCGAGGGCGACGTGGACCTCGACCACCACGCGCTCGTGTTGCCGACGGACTGGCGGCCGCACTTCGAGGAGATCTTCGACGACCCGGCGTGGCCCGACGACCCGGCGTACTACGTCCACGTCCCCTCGAAGACGGACCCGGAGGCGGCCCCCGAGGGGCACGAGGCGGTGTTCGTCCTCGTCCCGCTGGCGCCCGGGCTCGACGACGACCCCGCGACTCGCGAGCGCTTCCGCGAGCTGGTGCTCGACGACCTCGCATCGCACGCGGGCGTCGACTTCCGCGACCGGATCGTGCTGGAGGAGTCCGCGTGCGTCTCCGACTTCCGCGAGCACTTCAACGCGCCGCGGGGCACCGCTCTCGCGCTCTCGCACACCCTCGGACAGACCGGTCCGCTCCGGCCGGCCCACCGGGCGCCGGGGGTCGAAGGGCTCTATTACGTCGGCGCGTATACGAACCCCGGCATCGGGATGCCGATGTGCCTGCTCAGCGGCGAACACGTCGCCGACGCCGTGATCGAAGACGTCGCCGGCGACGGCATCCTTCCTCCCGTGGTGCCGACGTCGACGCTGCGGTAGGCGGGGGAGTTTTCACCGCGCTCACTCCGGGCCGTCCACCGCCTCCTGCACGGCGGCCCAGTGCGTGATCGTTCCGTCGGCGCCGGGGAGCGGCCGGAGCGACACGCGATTCAAAAAGGGAGTGCCGTCGCGCCGGTGGTTCCACACCTGGACCGTCACCGGTTCCCAGATCGACACCGCCTCGCGGAGGTCCGCGACCGCCGCGTCGCCCGTCTTCGGCCCCTGTAACAGCCGCGGGTTGCGACCGCGGAGCTCCGCGAGCGAGTAGCCGGTGAGTTCGCGAAGCGCCCGGTTCGCGTACCGAACGGGCGTGTCTCGGTACGCCGGACCGCAGAGCGTAATCCCGAGCGGCGCGTCGTCGAGGAGCCTGACGCGCTATATCAGGCGTCGGTCGCGGTCCGTGAGGTCGTCGGAATCTGCGACCGCCGCGGGCGGGGCGACCGCCGAGCGCGTCCGCGGGAGTCGATGCGGGTCGAGACCGCGGGCGCGCTCGGTATCGTCGCTATCCGCGAGGAGAGTCCGGAGCGCGCTCCGGGCGTCCGTCCCGTCGCACGCGAGGAAATCGAGGACGGCCGATCTGAGGCTCATCGCGCCGTCAGAACTCCCGCTCGATAGCGTGCGGCAAGCTGTTCGGGCGTTCCCCCGTGACTTCGTGCGTCGACATGCAGGTATCCACGGGAGCGTCCCGCATCAATCTGCGGAAACACCGGTGTCGGTTAGAAGCGTGCAGGGCTGAGGCGACGGAGAGTATCGCGGCGCAGAAATACGGACTCGCGGGGGTCCCGTGAGCAGAGAGGGACCACGCGAGGAAACGACTGAACGAACGAAGTGAGTCGAGTGGACTCGCGGGGATTTGAACCAGAGCCAGACGTGCTCGCTCACTCCGTTCGCTGCGCGCGACTGGCAGGGTTCAAACTCCGCTCGTTACGATGTTGCACCGCTCGTGCTATTGTTCGCTGCGCGCGACTGGCAGGGTTCAAACTCCGCTCGTTACGATGTTGCACCGCTCGTGCTATTGCTCGCGGCGCAGAAATGAGGACTCGCGGGGGTCCCGTGAGCGGTAGCGAACGGGACCACGCGAGGGAACGAGACGAACGAAGTGAGTCGAGTGGACTCGCGGGGATTTGAACCCCGGGCCTTCCCCGTGCCAGGGGGATGATCTACCACTGATCTACGAGCCCTCGTGCGCGTTTCACCGTTCCCCGGTGGATATATTAAGGCCTTCGACTCGACGACGGCGCCGAGACCGATCCGCACGTCCGCGGTCCGCGGCTCAGATCCGCTCGGAGTCGACGTACACGTCGAGCGCGACGTCGCGGGTCGAGTCCTCCAGGTCGCGGACGGCGCGCTCGACGACGCGTTCCGCCTCCGTCCTGATAAGCGGGACCGCTTTCTTCACCACCCAGTCGAAGGAGACGAGCCGCGGGAGATCGAGCGTGTCCGGGCTGGCCGACCCCGGATCGAACTGGACCTCGAGCGCGACCTCGCAGACGGGGGAGTCGGCGGCGTCGGTTCCGCTACCGTCGTCCGGACCCCTCGGCGTCACGCGCCAGCAGCCGCCGGCGTCGATGTCCTTCGTGATCTCCCAGTCGATCCGCTCGGGGGGGTCGACGCCCGTCACTCGCGAGTGGGCCGTGTAGGTGATCTTCCACCACGCGAACCTGAGCGCGTAGCGGGTCCCGGGGCCGCCGTCGCCCTCGATCGTCGCCACGTCGTCGAGGTACTTCGAGTAGCGCGCGTAGCCCGGGAAGTCGAGCAGGAACTCGTACACCTCCTCCGGGGCGGCGTACACCTCCGTGCTCACGACGAGTTCGTCCACGTACGGTGGTTCGAGCGGCGCGTAATAAGCGGTCCGGCGATAGGACGAAAACGATACGGCTGGCGGGTAAGCGTGAAGGACGCGAGAGGACACGACGGTGACCACCTCCAAAGCCCCAGTCGCTCGATTATAAATAGCGATCACCGAATCGGCAGTGACCACCTCCAAAGCCCCGGTCGCGAGGACTCGGTGCGCTCGCTGCGGTCCTCGTCACTCGTTTCACTTGTTCCTGCGGTCCTTGCGTCGCGCGCCTTCGTCCTCGCGACTGCCCCTTTGAGTCCCGCCCGCACAGCACCTCACGCCTCCCCAGCCTCGTCGGTCGTCCAGAGCAACGCGGAGGACGACCGACTCCCTCGCGCACTCTGCTCGCGCCCGATGGGCGCTCACAGGCGCGCGCCACCGCGGATTTATTTATAGAGTGTAGTCGTGTTCGCCGGTCTCGGAGTCGAGGAAGGCGGTGAGGAGGTCGATCGTCGCTGCGATATCGTCGCCGGCGGCGGTCTCGGTGACGGTGTGGAGGTACCGCGTCGGGATCGAGACGGCCCCGACGGGCTTCGCGCCGGCCGTGTTCTGGAACCCGGCGGTGTCGGTGCCGCCCGCCGGCAACACCTCGTGCTGGTGATCGATGTCCTCGGCCTCGGCCACGTCGGTCAGCCGACCGTGGACCTTCGGGCTGGTGATCACCGAGGAGTCCTTGAGCTTGATCGCGGTCCCCTCGCCGAGCTCGGTCACGGCGTCGGCCGGCTCGCCGATCTGCGGGACGTCGTTGGCGACGGTGACGTCGAGGGCGATCGCGAGGTCGGGGTCGATGTCGACGCCGAGCGCGCTCGCGCCCCGAAGCCCGACCTCCTCCTGGACGGTCGCCGCGAAGTGGATCGTCACGTCCGGGTCGTCGATCCGCCGGGCGGCCTCCAGCATCGCGAACACGCAGACCCGGTCGTCGAGCGCCTTCCCGGTCACCCGGTCGCCCATGCGCGTCGTCGTCTGGTCGAGCGTGACGAGGTCGCCGACGCCGACGAGCTCCTCGACCGCCTCGGCGGTGCGGCCGAGGTCGATGAACACGTCCGAGACCTCGTCGTCCGCCTCCTTCTGCTCCTCGGTGAGCGTGTGGGGAGGCACGGAGCCGATGACGCCGGTGAGGTCCTCGTCGCCGTGGACGGTGACGCGCTGGGCCCGGAGCACGCGGGCGTCGAAGCCGCCGAGCGGGTCCACCTGGACGAACCCCTCGTCGGTGACGTGGCGAACCATGAAGCCGATTTCGTCCATGTGGGCCGCGACCGCGACCGAGTAGTCGGACTCGCCCTCGATCGTCCCGACGACGTTCCCCATCGCGTCGGTGCGGACCCGATCGGTGAGGTCGTCGAACTCGCGGCGGACGATCTCGCGGACGTCGTCCTCGTACCCCGGGACGCCCCGGGCCTCGGTCAGCTCTCGCAGCAGGTCGAAGTCGAAATCGAACGACATGGCCGACGGTTGGCGCCCACCGACAAAGGTCCGGAGGTTCCGGCACGGTCGTCGCCGTTCTCGCGTTCCGCCCGTCGACGCTCCCGCGAGGGCCGTGTCGTCGTTCGAGAACGTCAAACTTGTTTATCGTTGTTCCGCAACGCTTTTGCGGGGGCTCGCGGGATGGGAGTGTATGAGCGACGTAAGAGCGGAACTCCGCGAACAGTTCCTCGACGCGTTCGGCGGCGCCGACTTCCCCGTCGAGAACCAGATGGACCTCGTCCCGGCGCTTCCGAACGGCCCGGCCACGAAGTTCGAGGCCGGCGACGTGAGCCTCACGGCGATGGAACTGGCCGCGAAGCTGGGCAGCGAACAGGAGTTCCCCTACGACACCCCCGAGGAGCTCGTCGACGACATCCTCGACGGGCTCGAGTCGAAAGGGATGATCTGAGACCGGCGCCTCGCTTCTCCCGACAGATCCTCGTTCCCCCCTAGCGCGTCGCTCGTCCCTAGCGCGTCGCTCGTCCCTAACGCATCGCTCGCCGGACGCCGAACGTCGGCGAGAGGTTGATAGGCACCGAGCCGTTACTGCGGTCGTGGTCGTCGAGCTCATCAGCGCGGTGCCGCCGTGGATACTGTTAGGCGCCGCGCTCGGCGGGATCGCCTCCGTGCTCGTGGCGCTCGCGTTCTACCTCGGGAACCGGTTCGTCGCCCCGAGCGTCGCCGCGGCCGACGACGGCCGGGCCAGCGCGGGCGACGAGCGGCGCCGCCGGGAGATCCGCGAGTACCTGACGGCGATAAACGAGCGGTTCCGCGAGAATCACGCGCTCGGCGAGGTGGCCGTCCCGTTCTATCTCCCCGAGCGAGAGGTCGCCATCACGTTCGACGCGCACGACTACTTCAGGCTGGAGGGGGAAGGCATCTACACGGTCCTCTGCGAACACGAGATGCCGGGACGCGGGCTCGGTCGCCGCCTCCCGTTCGACGTGATCGAGCCCGATTGGGGCCCCGGTCGGCCGTCCGGCAGCCGCGGTCGCGACCCGGTCGCCGCCGCGTTCGCGGAGCTCGACGTCGACCGCAGTGCCGACGCCGCCGAGGTGAAACACGCCTACCGCGAGCGCGTCAAGGAGACCCACCCGGACCAAGGCGGCGACGAGGAGTCGTTTCGCCGCGTCCGCGAGGCGTACGCGACCGCTCGCAACCACGCCGGCGGCGCGAACGAAGACGCCCGTCGCGGTCGCCCGGCCGCCCGGACCGACCGCACCGACCCGCCGACGGGCTTCGGCCGGTGACGGCGGTCGCGTTCGGCGAGCGCGCGGCGTACCTCGCCCGCCACGACGCGCTCGTCATCGCCGACCTCCACGTCGGCCGCGGGGAGGCCTCCGCGGTCTCGCTTCCGCTCGGCGAGCGGGAGGACCTCGTCGACCGACTCGCCGGACTCGCGGCGCGGTTCGACCCCGCGACCGTCGTCGTCGCCGGCGACGTCGTCCACACGTTCGATCGAGTGAGCGACCGGAGCCTCGGCACGCTCGCCGCGCTCCGAGACGTCTGCGAGGCGGCCGGCGCTGAGCTCGAACTCGTCGCCGGGAACCACGACACCGCCCTCGCGAGCGCGTGGGAGGGCCCGGTTCACGGGGAGTACGCCCTCGACGCCGCCGACATCGACAACGCCGAGTTTCGCACGATCGTCTGCCACGGTCACGAGGCGCCGGAGACGGCGGCGGACCGCTACGTGATCGGCCACGTCCACCCGACGATCGAGATCGAGGGCGACCGCCGGCCCTGTTTCCTCCGGGGTGAGGGGGTCTACCGCGGCGCGGACCTCCTCATGCTGCCCGCGTTCACTCGACTCGCCCCGGGCGTGGCGGTCAACGACATGCGAACGGGGGCGTTCGACTCCCCGCTCGTCACCGACGCGGACCGACTGTCGCCGGTCGTGTACGATCCGGGGGCGGGCGACGCGAGCGACGGAGGCAACGCGAGCGACACAGGCGACGCGAGCGACGCAGGCGACAGGAGCGACACAGGCGGTACGAGCGACGCAGGGGCGGCCCTGCGGTTCCCGCCGCTCGGTGAGTTCCGCGGGCTGTTGTGAACGCTTTTGTTCGGCCGTGCGTAGTGTGAGTCATGAACACGGAGAACGCGTGTCTCGGCTGCGGCGAGCCCTTCGACTGGGGCGAGGGGGAGTGTCCGGCGTGCGGCTGGGACCGCGACGCGTGGGCCGCGAGCGGCCGACACGGACTGGAGAAGGAGGGGCACGGCGAGCCCGAGGAGGACGGGCGCTCGGGGGGCGGCGGGCTCGGCGGACTCGGACCGATTCGGTGACGGCGTCGACGGGGGTCCCTACGAGCCGGGGCCGTCCGGGCCGTGGCGCGCCCGGTGGAGCGCGTCGCACACCGCGCCCTGCCCGCCCACGTTGACGGTGGCGAGCCGCGAGCGCTTCTGGACGACGTCGAGCCGGTCCGCGTCGATGGGCTCTCCCTCCGGCGTCAGGAACAGCGTGTCGGCCGGGTCGGTCACGTGACCGCTTCCGGCCGCCCGATCCAGGTACTCGTCGAGCGGGTCGGCGTCGACGACGACGGAGAGGCCGCCGATCGAGACGTGTGCCTCCTCGCCGGCGAGGTCGACGTCGGACCGGTCGAGCGCGACGATCTGCCCGGGGTCGACCCCGGCGTCGAGCAGCGCGTCGATCGCCTCGCGCTGCGTCGAGACGCGGGCCTTGTCGGCGAGGGCCGCTCGCACCTCCGCCACGCCGCCGTCCGCGTCGGGGAACGTCTCGCCGAAGGTGTCGCGGGCGTTGACGCCCGTCGTTATCTCCTCGCCGTGCATGTGGTCACACAGCTCGATCCGCGCCTCGCGGACCCAGTCGAGCGCCTCGACCTCGTCGCGGGCGTCGGTCGCCATCATCCACGCGAAGGCGGGCGAACACCACGCCGTCGGGAGCGTGAACTGGACCTCGACGCGATCGCCGTCGACGCCGATCGTGTCGATGTAGTCGAGTTCGACGATGGAGCGGGCGAGTTCCGGGTCCTCGACTCGATCGAGTCGGTCCCTGACCGCAGAGGTCCCGCGCCGGTCGCCCGTTGGGTCGTCGCCTCTGGGACCGCCACCGGCGTCGTCCGTCGGGTCCGCGCTACTCCCCGACATCAGTCCGCGGCGGCCCCCGCGTCGCCGCCGTAGTGGGCGCCGAGGTCGAACCGCTCGGTGATCTCGTCGTCGCGAAACTGGCGTTTCTTCTCCTCGATGTCGATGTCGTACAGCTCAGCGGCGTTCTCGCCCATGATCTTCTTCATGGTGTCGACGTCGAGCTCGACCCCGTACTCGTCTCTCTGCTCGTCGGTGAGCTCGGCGTTCATCACCTGGTCGACGAGCCAGTCGGGGTTCCACAGCGCGTAGTCGGAGCCGAACAGGATCCGGTCCTCGCCGAGCCAGAAGAGCAGCTCGCCCATGATCTCGCCGAACTTCCGCTCGCGGTGGGTCGACAGCGCGGAGGCGACCGCGAGCCCGCCGTACACGTTCGGCTCCTGAGCGGCGATCCAACAGAAGTCGTCGAGTCTCGGGAGCCCGACGTGGTTGACGATGAAGTTGAGCTCCGGGAACGACGAGGCGGCGTCGTCGACGTCCTTCACGTCGAACGCGTCCTTGTTGAGCGGGCGGATCGTCGGTCCCTTGTGAGCGTTGATGTTCTCGATGCCGAGGTCGGCGCACTTCTCTAAGAACTCGAAGGCGTCGTCGCTGTCGAGCCGCCACCCCTTCGACTCGCCGCGCCACTCGGCGGTGTACAGCTTCACGCCCGGGATGTCGTACTCCTCTTTCAGGTGTTCGAGGTATCGCAGGCCCTCCTCGCCATCGCGCGGATCGAAGCTCCCGTTGAGCACGAACCGCTCGGGGTACTCCTCCGCGAGTTCGGCGTTCTGTTCGGTCGTGTTGAACCCCTCGTCGTAGAAGTCGGAGAGGTACGTCGGCTGGAAGATCGCCATGTCCGCCGCCGCGTTTCCGAACAGGTCCTCGGTCATGCGGTCGGCGCCGTAGTGCCGGTACTCCTCGATGTCCCACTGCTCGTCCTCCGGCGTGAACCCGGTGTGGTAGTCGTAGAAACACTGCAGGAACTGTTCGCCTCCCTCGTGAACGATGTTCTCCTGACGCGCGTCCCAGAGGTGGACGTGCCCGTCGATGACGAATATCTCCTCGCCGTCCTTCTCGTACATGTGCCTTAGACTGTGAAGTGCTCACACATAACTATAAGGATTATTCAGGTTAATTACCATTGGTAGTTGATCCCTCATTTACGTGTACAACGTTTATCACTACGCAAGGAAATCATAACGAATGTTTATGTAGAAGCGTACGAGAGTGAGAAACACATGCAAGCTGCCAGACTTCACGAGTACACCGACGACATGAGCGAAGGGCTCACGATCGACGAGGTAGACCGGCCGCACGCGACGGGCGCGAGCGACGTGATCGTCGAGGTCGAGGGCGCGGGCTGGTGCCAGACGGACAACCACATCATCGAGGGGATGTGGGAGGAGTACGTCCCACAGGAGCTCCCCATGACCTTGGGCCACGAGAACGCGGGTACCGTCGTGGAGACGGGCGAGGACGTCGATATCGTCTCGGAGGGCGACCCGGTGATCTGCCACCCGGTTCAGACCTGCGGCACCTGCCGCCCCTGCCGGCTCGGCGAGACGATGTACTGCGAGAACAGCGCGTTCAACGGGCTCACCACCGACGGCGGCTTCGCCGAGTACCTCCACACCAGCGAGCGCGCGGTGATCCCCCTGCCGTCCGGCGTCGAGCCGATCGACATCGCCCCGCACGCCGACGCCGGGATCACGGCGTATCACGCCGCCAAGAAGGCGGTCGCTGACCTCAATCCCGGCGATCACGCGGTCGTCATCGGCGTCGGGGGGCTGGGCCACATCGGCCTGCAGTGCCTCGACTCGATGAGCGCGGCCCGGATCACGGCGATCGATTTAAAAGAGTCCGCCCTGTCGCTCGCGGAGAGCTACGGCGCCGACCACGTGATCAACCCGGGCGAGGCGGACGTCCGGGAGGAGCTCGACGGGATCACCGACGGTAACGGCGCCGCGCAGGTGCTCGACTTCGTCGGCGAGGACGTCACCACCGCGTACGCGCCGGACGTCACCGCCAGCGGCGGCGACCACCACATCATCGGGTACGGCGGGCACATCCACGAGCCGGCGCAGGCGCTCGTGAACGGGGAGTTCTCCTTCGTCGGCAACATCGTCGGCCGGTACGCGGAGCTCCAGGAGCTGGTCGCGCTCGTCGAACAGGGCGACGTCGACCTCCACACCAGCCGGTACGACCTCGGCGACGTGAACACCGTCGCGGAGAAGCTCGAACACGGCGAGATCGACGGGCGCGCCGTGATCACGCCCTGAACGGAAGGCTCAAATCGGCATTTCACCCACGAGAATACTTTTACTTCGCGTTCACGACCTCGGAGTATGGACGACGCTCTCCGACCCGGGTCGGGGCTCTCGTCTCCGCGGCGGTGGGCGCTGTTCGCCGGCGTCTACGCGTTCGTCTGCGGCGCGTTCGTCGCCGTCCTCCTCTCGGACGTGCTCCGCGTGTTCGTCGACGTCGCCGGCCTCCCGTCCGGGTTCCCGATTCCGCTGTTCGCGACCCCGGCGCTCGTCGCGGGGACGCTGTGCTGGTGGCGAGTGGTCGAGCGCAGGCGCGCGTTCGGCTTCCGGTCCGGCGCGGCGTTCGGTCTGGTCACGGCGCTCTGTACCGGCGGCCTGTGGACCGCGTGGTTCGCGGTCCGCTGGGGTCCCGAGATGCTCGCCGCCGGCCCGGTGCTGTTGATCGTCGGACTGACGCTCGCGTTCGCCGCCGTCGCCGGCGTCTTCGTCGGTGTCCCGCTCGCGTACGTCCGGCGACGGATCGGCGTCGAGAGCGCCGCCGCGACCGCTAACTCCTTGTGACCGGCGCGCACACCGATCGCCCATGGACGAGAACGGCGCCGAGGCCGCCGGCTCCCCCGATTCGCTCGCCGACCCGCTCGCGGACGCGGACGTCTACCGCGTGCTCGGGCAGGACGGCAGCCCCCTGCCGGACGCGACGGTTCCCGACCTATCGGACGAGCGGTTTCGCGCGATCTACCGCGATCTGGTGACCACGCGCCGCTTCGACGAGCGCGCGGTCAGCCTCCAGCGACAGGGGCGGATCGGGACGTACGCGCCCTGCGCGGGACAGGAGGGGTCGGCCGTCGGATCGACGCACGCCCTCGCCGACCATGACCTGATCAGCTACCAGTACCGCGAGCACGGCGCGGTCGTCGTCCGCGACCTGCTCGCCGAGTACCTCCCCTACTGGATGGGCCACGAGTCCGGGACCGAGGCGATCGCCGAGGGGAACGTCTTCCCACTGAACATCGGGATCGCGGCGCACCTCCCGCACTCGGTCGGGGCCGCGTGGGCGTTCGACTATCGGGACGAGGACCGGGTCGTCGCCGCGCACTTCGGGGACGGCGCGACCAGCGAGGGCGACTTCCACGAGGCGATGAACTTCGCCGGCGTCTTCGACACGCCGACGCTCTTCTGCTGTCACAACAACGGCTGGGCGATCTCGATCCCCGAGTCGCGCCAGACCGCGAGTGACACCTTCGCGCAGAAGGCGAGCGCCTACGGCTTCGACGGCGTCCGCGTCGACGGAATGGACCCGCTCGCGAGCTACGCGGTCACGCGGGAGGCTGCCGGGCGTGCCCGCGGCGGCGGGGACGGGTCGGGGGACGAGCCCGCGGCGGCTCCCACAGACGACCCCCGTCCGGCCCTGATCGAGTTCGTCGAGTACCGATTCGGCGCGCACACCACCGCCGACGACCCGGCCGCGTACCGCGACCCGGACGACGTGGACCCGTGGCGCGCGCTCGACCCCCTCGACCGCATGGAGGGCTTCCTGCGGGAGACCGGGCGGATCGACGACGAGGGCGTCGCGGCGATCCGCGAGGAGGCCGACGACGTCGTCGCCGACGCGATCGACGTCGCGGAGGCGGTCGAGGCCGAGCCGAGCGACATGTTCGACGACGCGTACGACGACCTGCCGCTCGAACTCCGTCGCCAGCGCGACGAGCTGCTCGCGGCGATCGACGAGCACGGCGAGGCGTCGTTCCGGCGGGAGGGGTAGGGGCGCCGGGCGGGCGGAGCGCGGCTCTATTTATAAATAGGCGGCGGCGACACCGGCCGCCGTCCGCCCGCTCTCCAAGGCGCCTTGAATCGACGACCACTCCGTGTAGTCGCCGGCGAGCACGACCGGGCCATCCGGGTCGTCGGGGGCGGGGAGGTCGGCGTAGACGCCCGGCGGCTGCGCGAACTGCGCGAACCGGATCCGGTGGACGTCGACGGTCTCCAGCCCGGAGAAGTCTCGCTCGAGGTACCACGTCGCCAGCGCGTCGCGGACGTCGTCGCGGAGGGCGTCCGCGGGGCGATCGAGGGAGTCCTCGCCGAGGAACGTCGCGGCGAGCAGCGCGCGGCCGTCGGGGGCGTACTCGGGCGCCACCTCCGACATCGGGACCACGGCGTTCGGCGATTCGTCGGCCGCGTTGAGCAGGATGCGCCTGCCCGTCTCGAACGATTCGCCCGCGGGGAGCGTGTACCAGCCGGTCACGTTCGGAACGCCCGCCGTGGGGATCGACTCGACGCCCGTGAGCCGGCGCGCCTCCGGCGGGGTGGTCGCGACGACGACCGCGTCGGCCTCGCGGGTCGACCCGTCCGCGAGTTCGACGGTGGCGCCCTCGGCGTCGGCGCTCCCGGTCCGGAAGGGGACCCTCCCCTGTCCCGCGGTCCGGACCGACTCGACGTCTTCGCCGGTCTCGATCGCCACGCCGGCCTCGCGGGCGCGGGCGGCGAGCGCCGCGGGGATCGCCCGCATCCCATCGGCGGGGACGCCGATCGACCCGCGGCTCATCGCGCGGAACGTGTACTCGAACGTCTGCTTCGAGGTCGAGAGGCTCCGATCGAGGGTGATCCCGCCGTAGAACGGCTCGACGAAGTTCTCGACGTAGTCGTCGGCGAACCCCCAGTCCCGGAGGTACTCGCGGATCGAGGCGTCCCGGCCGGTGAAAAAGGAGGCCTCCTCGCGCTTCGAGAGGTCGTACCGGAGCGCGAGCGTCCGGAGCTTGTCGGAGAAGGAGACCTCGTCGTTCAGCAGCGAGGGGACCGCCCCGCGGGGGTCGCGGAGCGGGTCCGAGAGGACCGAGCGCGAGCCCGGCCGGCAGATCGTCGCGCCCGGGGCGAAGCGCCGGACGTCGAGGGCGTCGACGTCGAGTTCGGCCGCGACCGCCGGGTAGCTCGTGAACAGCACCTGGAACCCGCGGTCGAGGGTGAAGCCGTCGACGGTCTCCGTCCGCACGCGGCCGCCGACTTCGGGTCGTCGCTCGTACAGCGTCACGTCCGCGCCCGCCTCGGCGAGTCGGGCCGCCGCGACGAGGCCGGCGAGCCCGCCGCCGACGACGGTGGCGTCTCTACTCATGCGTGGAGTATCGGGTCGCGGGTTCATAAGTCGTTGATAACTAGTTGACGGGGGATCTCTCCGAAGCCCCAGCCGCTCAGGTATACGTCAGTCATAATGGACAGACCGTGAACGCCTCAAAGCCCCAGCCGCGACGACTCGCGCGTTTGCTGCGCTCCTCAGTCGCTCACTCCGTTCGCTCCTTCCGGCGCTTGCTGCAGCGTGCTTCGTCCTCGCGACTGCCCCTTTGAATCCACCCGCCCGTACAGCACCGTAGCCTCACGCCTCCCCAGCCTCGGCGGACGGCCCGGCGCGGGCGGAGCCGCGCCGGACCGCCGCCTCCCTCGCGCGTGCGACTCGCGGCCTGTCGGCCGCTCGTCGGCACGCGCCACCGCTCCAGTCCGTCGCATCGCTCGGTCGCGTTCGGCCCGAGTGGGAAGCGATTAGTCGCCGCCGCCGCAAGGGTTCGTATGGAGTCGACGGAGACGACGACGGCGTTCCGCGGGCTACAGAGTCGCGCGTCGGGTCGCGTCCACGAGACGGCCGACCCGACGACGGTGTCGGCCGAGGAACAGGCGCGCGGGCTCGACCCTGCCTACGACTACGACGCGGTCGATCCGGAGACGCTCTTGAGGGCCCCGCGAGACGGCCCGGCGGGGGCGGGGCGCGGCCACTGGCGCTTCGACGCGCTCCTCCCGTTCCCGGCCGAGACGGCGATCTCGGCCGGCGAGGGCGCCACGCCGCTCGTCCCGACGGAGCGGCTCGCCGACGAGCTCGACGTGGAGTCGGTCTACGTGAAAGACGAGGGGCGGAACCCGACGGGCACCGTGCTCGACCGCGGGCTCTCGGTCGCGCTCACCGCCGTCGCGGCGCGGGCGGCCGAGGGCCAGGACGTCGAGCCGCTCGCGTGCGCGAGCCCCGGCAACGCCGGGCAGTCGATGGCGGCGTACGCGGGCCGGGCGGACCTCCGCTCGTACGCGTTCGTCCCCTCGCGGTGCGCGTTCTCGAACAAGGCCATGACGAACGTCCACGGCGGGGACATGCGCGTGGTCGGCGGCCGGTTCCCCGACGCGGCCGCGGCGGTGGACGAACAGCTGGAGACCGACTACACCGACCTCGGCGAGTTCGCGACCCCGTACCGCCACGACGGCGTGAAGACGCTCGCGTTCGAGCTGGTCGCCGAGCTCGACGCGGCGCCCGACGTCGTCGTCGTCCCGACCGGATCCGGCGAGGTCGTCGCCGGCGTTTATAAGGGCTTCACCGAGCTGGAGCGCGTCGGCGCGATCGACGCGGTCCCGAAGGTCGTCGCCGCGCAGACCGCGGGCTGCGCGCCGATCGCGACCGCGGTCGAGCGCGGGCTGGAGGAGCCCGAGCCGTGGAAGACGCCCGACACGATCTGCGGCGAGCTGGAGATCGCGGACCCCGCGGGCGGCGCGGCCGCGATCGAGGCGGTCACGGAGAGCGGCGGGACGGCGGTGGGCGTCGAAGACGAGGACGTCCTCGCGAGCGCGGTCGCCGTCGCCCAGAACGAGGTGATGGAGATGGGCGCCACCGGCGGCGCCGCGCCCGCCGGGGCGTGGGCGCTCGCGGAGGACGGCTTCTTCGACGGCGACGAGACGGTCGTCCTCGTCAACAGCGACGCCGGGCTCAAGACGCCGGACGTGCTGCGCAGCCACCTGATGGGCCAAGGGATCTAGGCTCGGCCGTCGTCGAGGGTCCCGTCCGGGGAACCGTTTTTATGTCGCCCCGCGTACGTGGGAGTATGTACGTCCGCGACGCCAAAAACCGTGACGAGGCGTGGTTACTGGACGCGATCGAGCGGCTCGGGCTCGACGACGTCGCCTTCCGGTCACGGGACTACGTGATCGCGGTCGATCAGGAGTCGGGCGACCGGGCCGGGTTCGGACGGCTGCGACTGCACCGCGGCGACGAGGGCGAGGAGAACCGGATCGAGCTCACCGGGATCGGCGTGCTCCCCGAGTGGCGCGGGCGGGGCGTCGGCGCGCACGTGGTCGAGCGCCTCGTCGACACCGCGGCCGCGGACGGGTTCGAGACGGTGTACGTGCTCACCGACCAGCCGGAGTACCTGACGCAGTTCGGCTTCGAGGAGGTCGACACCGAGGAGCTCCCTCCGGCGCTCTCCGACCGGCTCGGCGAGAAGCGCGAGTTCCTCGGCGGGGACGTGGTCGGCCTGCGGCTCCCGGTCGACGAGTTCGAGATGCCGGAGCGCTTCCGCGAGGCGTTCAAGCAGGCCGAACCGGCGGATTCCACTGACGACGAGGTAACGGAGTCGCCGGAGGACTTCGGGATCGATCCCGAGACGGCCACGTACAAGTACGACACCGGTCGGTAGGGCCCGAAGGGAGGGCGGGCTCTCGCAGGGACCGCCGCCCCGGATCCGGAAGTGACATTGAGACGTGCCTCGTACGCGGCGTGAATGGGGTCACGGATCCACAGCGTGGACGCAATGCGGATCGTCGCCGTCGCGCTGGTCGTCGTCATCCACACGAACCCCTTCGAGGGGCTCGGTGCGTCCGGAAACGCGGTCAACTTCGTCCTCGAGACCACCGCTCGGGTCGCCGTTCCGTTCTTCTTCCTGGCGTCGGGCTACTTCTTCGCGAGAAAGACCCTCGACGGCGACCCGGCGGCGTACTTCCGATCGCGGGCGCGGTCGCTCGCGGAGCTGTACGCGTTCGGAATCGCCCTGGCGCTTCCCGTCTTCCTCGCCGGAACGGCGGTCGAGGCGGCCGCCGCCGGCGAGTCGGTGACCCGGGGCGTCGGCGGGCGGCTGGCCGAGAGCCTCTCGCCGGTCGACCTCCTCTACTACGGGACCTCCGTCTCGGAGATCCTGTGGTTCCTCCCGGCGCTGGCCGTCGGACTCGGACTGGTCGCCGGGCTCGCCGCGATCGGGCGCGGCGATCTGGCCCTCCCGATCGCGCTCGCGCTCCACGCGGTCGGGCTCCTCGGTCCGGAGTACGCCGGGGTCGTGTCCCTCCCGGTCGACGTCCGCGACGGGCTCTTCTTCGGGTTCTTCTACGTGAGCGTCGGCTACGTCGTCGCCGCGCGCGGGTGGCGCGGCGGGTCGGGACGGTCGGGACCGCTGCTCGCCGCGACGGTCGCGTTCGGCCTCCTCCACGTGGCCGAGCGCTACGCGATGGGGTACGCGCTCGGCGACGCGTCGATCGCGGCCGGGGTGTACGCGCCCTCGTTCACCGTCGGCACCGCGGCGTTCGCGGTCTCGCTGTTCCTGTACCTCCTCTCCCGGCCGGGACTGGGCGCCTCGACGCGCCTCCCCGCGTGGGGGAGCTACGCGGTCGGCGTGTACGTCGCGCACCCGCCGGTGTTGGCGGCTCTCGAACTGGTCGGCGATCGAGCCCTCGTCGGCGGCGTGCCGCTCGCGGAGACCGTCGGCTGGCACCTCGCGTTCGCGCCGGCGACGTTCCTCGTCGCGCTCGGCGTGTATCTGGCGGCGGATCGGCTCGGCGTCGTCGAGATCGGAGGATCGCATCTGCCGCGACCGCCGGACCTCGGGCGGCTCTCGCGTCTGTTCGGTCGTCGGCCGTCGTGACCGCCGGCGGCGGCCGTCGTGACCGCCGGTCGCTCGAGGGGGGCGGTCGCGACCGTCGGGGTCCGCCGCGCGGCGCGCCGTCGATCCGACCGCTTAACGCCCCGCCGGTCGACGCCTCGGTATGGACCTGATCGAGGCCGCGCGCGGCGCGCTCTCGGACGCGCACGTCCCGTACTCCGAGTACCGCGTCGGCGCCGCGCTCCGGACCGCCGACGGCACCGTCTACACCGGCTGTAACATCGAGAACGCGAACTACTCCAACAGCCTCCACGCCGAGGAGGTCGCGCTCGCGGAGGCGGTGAAGAACGGCCACCGCGAGTTCGACCGGATCGCCGTCGCCTCGGGCGTCCGCGACGGCGTCACCCCCTGCGGGATGTGTCGACAGACGCTCTCGGAGTTCGCGGCCGACGACCTCGTCGTCGTCTGCGACGAGGGCGACGGCGAGACCAGCGAGTACACGCTCGGCGAACTGCTCCCGAACACCATCTCCGAGGGGACGCTCGACGACGCCAAGAACGTCTGAGAGCGGGAGGGGAGGGCGGGCGACGGGCGGCGAGACGGAACTACTTTTAAACGGCTCGCCGAAGGTCGGGGACATGACCGACGAGAGCGAGACCACCGCCGACGAGGCCGCGGGCGGCGACAGCGAGGACCCCAACGACGAGGTCCAGTACCACGTCGAGGTCGGCGAGGGCGACGTCGCCGACTCCGTGCTCCTCCCCGGCAACCCCGAGCGCGTCGACAAGATCACGGCGCTGTGGGACGACCACGAGGAGGTCGCACACCACCGCGAGTACCGCACCGCGACCGGCGCCTACGACGGCGCGCCGATCTCGGTGACGTCGACGGGGATCGGCTCCCCATCGGCCGCCATCGCCGTCGAGGAGCTCGCCAGGGTGGGCGTCGACACGTTCGTTCGGGTCGGCTCCTGCGGCGCCATCCAGCCCGGGATGGACGTCGGCGACCTGGTGATCACGACCGGCGCGGTCCGCCAAGAGGGAACGAGCGACGAGTACGTCCGCGAGGACTACCCGGCCGCCGCCGACGGCGAGGTCGTCTCGGCGCTCGTCGCCGCCGCGGAGCGGCTCGGACACGACTATCACACCGGCGTGACGATGAGCGCCGACTCCTTTTACGCCGGGCAGGGACGTCCGGGCTTCGAGGGGTTCGAGGCGGCCGGCTCCGACGAGCTCGTCGCGGAGCTGCGGAACGCGAACGTGAAGAACATCGAGATGGAGGCGTCGGCGATCCTGACCGTCGCGAGCGTGTACGGCCTCCGCGCCGGCGCGGTCTGCTCCGTCTACGCGAACCGCGTGACCGGCGAGTTCCGGACTGAAGGCGAGTCGCGGGCGGCGGAGACCGCGAGTCTCGCCGTGAGGCTCCTCGCGCACATGGACGAGATCAAGGGGGAGGCGGGCGCCGACCGCTGGCACGCCGGCCTCTCGCTGTAGGGCGGCGGGCTTCGAAACTGTCGACCGTTTTAGGGACGTTCCAAAGCGACTTTACCCGCGCACTGCGGAACGATATCCATGACTACACAGGTCGTCGTCGTCGGCTCCGGCTACGCCGGGGCGGGAGCGGTGAAGGCGTTCGAAGGCGAGGTTGGCGAAGGCGAGGCGGAGCTCACGTGGATCTCGGAACACGACTACCACCTCGTCCTCCACGAGGTCCACCGGGCCATCCGCAACCCCGCGGTCGCGGACAAGATCACGATCCCCGTCGACGAGATCAAATCGCCCGAGTCCGACTTCGTCGAGGGCCGCGTCGTCGACGTCGACACCGACGAGCGCGTCGTCGAGACGGAGGACGGAACGACCGTCGACTACGACTACCTGCTGCTCGGCGTCGGCTCCACGACCGCCTTCTTCGGCATCGACGGGCTGAAGGAGAACGCCCACCAGCTCAAGAGCCTCGCCGACGCGAAGGCGATCCACGAGGACGTGCGGTCAGCCGCCGCCGAGGCGACCCGCTCGGACCCCGTCGAGGTCATCGTCGGCGGTGCCGGACTCTCCGGCATCCAGACGGCGGGCGAGATCGCGGAGTACCGCGACAAGCACCGCGCCCCGATCAACATCACGCTCGTCGAGGGGCTCGACGAGGTCTTCCCCGGCAACGACCCGCAGCTGCAGGGCGCGCTCCGACAGCGGCTGGAGGACGCCGGCGTGGAGATTCTCACCGGCGACTTCATCTCGAAGGCCGACGAGGACGCGGTCTACCTCGGCGGCGGCGAGGACGAGGAGCCCGAGGAGCTCCCGCACGACGTGTTAGTCTGGACCGGCGGTATCACGGGCCAGCCGGAGCTGGATAATGTCGAAGTCGATAAGGACGAGCGCTCGAACCGCGTCCACGCCGCCTCCGATTTCACCACCAGCGACGACCGCGTGTTCGCCATCGGCGACACCGCCCTCGTCGAGCAGGGCGACGACGACGTGGCGCCGCCGACCGCGCAGGCCGCGTGGCAGGCCGCCGAGGTCGCCGGCAGGAACCTCGCGCGGGCCGCCCGCGGCGCCCCGCTCCAGTCGTGGGAACACACCGACAAGGGGACCGTCATCTCGGTCGGTGAGGAGGCGGTCGCCCACGACGTGGTCGGGGTCCCGATCAAGACGTTCGGGGGCACTCCCGCGAAGGTGCTGAAGAAGTCCATCGCGGTTCGGTGGATCGCGAAGGTCTCCTCGACCGGACGCGGCGTGAGCGCGTTCGGCGACATGTAACGACGGCGATCGCTGCGCGTTCTGGCGGTGTATTGGCCGGCGAATCTCTGAGACGAGCGCGGACTCCGCTACCGGCGGCTTCGAGACGGACCGATAGCGATGTCGCGGACGAGCGGTCAGTGCTCGGCGGGCTCGTCGGGCGCGCGCATGTCGTCGATCCGGAGGATGAGGATGTTGGCGGTGTCGTCTTTTCCGTCGACGGTTCCGTCGATGACGAGCTTCGAGAGCGGCGTCGGGCCGACGGTGACCGAGTCGCCCTCGTGGAACGCCCGAACCGAGCCTTGAACGTGGATCTCGGCGCGGCACAGCTCGGGGTGGTGGACGCTGGAGAGGTCGATTCCGTCGACGTTAACGCCCGATACCTCCTCGCCCTCGTGGAAGATGGGGACGTCGGCGGGCTCGTCCATGCGCTGGATGTCGAGCGCCTCGTAGGCGTTCGAGGTGGGCTTGTACCCGCCCTTCGGGCCGGGAACGCCCTCGACCAGCTGGAGCGCTTTCAGGCTCTGCATCTGGTTGCGGATCGTGCCGGGGTTGCGGTCGACCTCCTCGGCGATCGCCTCCCCTTTGACGGCGTCTTCCTGTTCCCCGTACAGGTTGATGAGGGCCGTCAGGATGCTCTTCTGACTCGACGTGAGCTCGATGGATGACATGGTTTCGGATAGAGGACGACACCGCTTAAAGGCGCTGGAAGCTGTTTATAAACGATCGTGTGAAATCTCACGATCCGTACCGTCGTCGGTGCCGGAGGTACGCGATCGGACTGGAGAGCGCCACGACGACGCCGACCCCGATCAGGGCCAGTCCGAGATCCGTGACGAACAGGGAGATCCCCGCGCCGACGAGCCCTGTCACGGCGCCGGTAAAGGCCACGGCGATCATCGCGCCGAGCGGGTCGATGTCGGCGGCGTCGACGCCGCTGGGGTCGAACTCGGAGGGCGCGACGCCGGTGTCGGTGTCGTCCGCATCCGTGCCGGTGTCGTCCGCATCCGTGCCGGTGTCGTCCCCGTCCTCGGGACCGCCCATACCGTGCGAACGGGACGGGGCGACAAAACCGTGTGCGATCGCGGCCGTCGCGGGATCCCACCATTCAAGAGTGGGGGCGTCGCGCCTTCAACTATGACCACCGTCAGGATCATCGGCGCGCCGACCGACTACGGGGCGAACCGACGCGGCGTGGACATGGGGCCGTCGGCCATCCGGTACGCCGGACTCGCCGATCAGCTCGCGAGCGCGGACGTCGAGACCGTCGACACGGGCGACCTCGCGGTCCCGCGCGCGGAGGAGCGCGATCCGGACACCGACGCCCCGAGAAGGGGGAAAGCGAAGTTCCTCCGCGAGACGGCCGACGTCTGCCGCCGCCTCGCGGACAGAGTGAGCGGGACGCTCGCTGACGGGGCGGTCCCGCTCGCGCTCGGCGGCGACCACTCGATCGCCATCGGTTCGCTCGCGGGATCCGCGCGCGACGCGGCCATCGGCGCGGTGTGGTTCGACGCCCACGCCGACCTCAACACGCCCTCGACGACTCCCTCGGGGAACGTCCACGGGATGCCGCTCGCGGCCGCGCTCGGGCTCGACGAGTTCGCGGACTCGGACTGGGCGAACGCGCGCGGGCTCACCCCGGCGAACGTCGCGCTCGTCGGGCTCCGGTCCGTCGACGACGCGGAGATCGAGACCATCCGCGACCACGGCTTCGCGGCGTACACGATGTCAGACATCGACGAACGCGGGATCACCGAGGTCACGGAGGAGGCGATGGCGACTGCGGGGGAGGGCGTCGACGGCGTCCACGTCAGCCTCGACCTCGACTGGCTCGACCCCAAGGAGGCGCCCGGCGTCGGGACCCCCGTCCGCGGCGGGGTCACCTACCGAGAGGCCCACCGCGCGATGGAGACCGTCGCCGAGGCCGGCAGCCTCCGGTCGATGGAACTCGTCGAAGTGAACCCGACGCTCGACCAGCACAACGAGACCGCCGAGCTCGCGACTGAGCTGGCGGCGAGCGCGTTCGGAAAACGGGTGCTGTGAGCGGAGACGCGGCCGGGTGATCGGCTCTCAGACGCCGCGGTCCAGTTCGTCGACGACCCGCTGGAGGTCGGCCTCCCGCTCGATCTCCCGCTTGATCTCCTCGCGTCGTCTGACGGCCGCGGAGTCGGCCTCGTACGCGCGAACGAACTCGGCCCTGGTGTGCTCCTCGAACGCGTGCCGAATCGCGAAGTAGCCGTCCGGGACGATCGTGCCGCACACCTTACACTCGTGGCGCTGGTGGTCGTCGGTCTGGTGGACGATGGCTGACTCCACGTCGGCGAAGTCGGCGTCACAGCCGTCGATTCCGCACATCCAGCGAGGCATGTTCCCCCGTGGCTCCCGCGGGGGATTAACCGTTTCCCCCTACGGCCCCGGCCGGGGCGCGCGATCAGGGTCACCGGACGTGGCCCGCTCGCCGACGCCGGATCCGTTCGCCGTCGAACGATACGCCTTTGCTCCGGGGCGCATACCAATCACTCGTGACCCGACCGAGAACGCGCGTCGACGCCCACGTGAAGGTGCTCGACGACGACGTCGTGGCCCTCGCGAAAGAGCGAGGGATCGACGCGCTCGTGTACGCGCCGCATTTCACCCGGCTCGCGACGATCCGGGGGCGCGCGGCCCGGTACGCCGACGACGACCTGACGATCGTTCCCGCTCGCGAGGTGTTCACCGGCGACTGGGGGAACCGCCGGCACCTCCTCGTTCTCGGCTTGGAAGCGCCCGTCCCCGACTACATCACCTTCGAGGCGGCGATGGCCGAGTTCGAGCGGCAGAACGCCGTCGCGCTCGTTCCGCACCCCGGCTTCGCCACCATCTCGCTCACCCGACCGGAGATCGCCGCTCACGGCGAGCGGCTCGCCGCGGTGGAGACGTACAACACCAAGCTCCTCCCGCATCAGAACGCCCGAGCGCGGCGGATCGCGGAGGCGACGGACACGCCCGGCTTCGGGTCCTCGTACGCGCACCTGCCCGGCACCGTCGGCGAGGCGTGGACCGAGTTCCCCGGCGACCTCGACGACGCGGACGCGGTCGTCGACGCGTTCCGCGAGGCGGAACCCCGGACAGTGGTCCACCGCGGCGGGGTCCGCCACCAGCTCCGCGGACTCTTGGAGTTCGCTCACCTCGGCTACGAGAACACCTGGGAGAAGCTCGACCGCCTGTTCCTCTCCGGCGACGAGCCGACCCTCCCGACCAACGTCGCATACGAGGGCCGGTTCAACGACGTGAGCGTCTACTCCGGCGCGCTGTCGGACTACCGGCCGAAGTGAGTCGGCCCGCGGTTCGCGGCGGACCCGAATCGACTCCGGTTCAGAGCCCGAGCCCGGCCGTCGCCTCCGAGGCGGCCGCCGAGAGGTCGAGATCAAGCGTCACGACGTACGTGTGGAGCGCCCAGAACGCCGCAAGCTCCAGCGCGGTGACGACGACGGTGACGAGGTCGGCGTACTTGCTGCTCGTCGTCACGCCTGTCGGGAAGCCGTACTCCTTGTCGGACAGGGGGTGGAACAGCGCGATGCCGCGGCGGCTCCCGACGATGTCGAGGAGGTAGTGGGTCAACACGCCGATCCAGACGTACTGGAGGTTACCGAAGACGATCGGGTACGCGAGGAAGACGGCGAGCACCGGGAGGCTGTGGAGCGTCTTCCGGTGGCGTCCGAAGGCGGTGTCGACGTCGGGAAACAGCGCCCCCAACACGATCGGTACGGTGATCTGGGCGGTGGTCCGCGCCGTGGCCGCGTCGAGTCCGGGCTCGATGACGAAGCCGAGCCCGAGCGCGAGCAGCAGGGCGTTGAGGACGTGTCCGCGTTTGTTCATGTCTTCGGGTAGCCGGGGCCGTAGGTGAAACCACCGGATCCGAACGGACGGGAGTAAGGTCGGCATAACGCGGGGCGCTCGGCCGAAAGAGCCACGGCGGCGGCCCCCCAGCGGTCGGTATGGAGTACGAGGAGCCGAAGTTCTTCCACGTGATGCAGTACGCGGCCGCGGCCGACGGCGACGTCATCGACATGGTGAGCGGCAACCCGGACTGGGAGCCGCCGGCCGCGCTGCGGGAGGCGCTCCGCGAGTACGCCGAGCTCCCGCCCGACGCCTTCCAGTATCCCCCGAGCGAGGGGCTCTCGGAGCTCCGGGAGGCGATCGCCGAGCGCCGGGGCGTCGACGTCGACCGCGTCGTCGTCACGAACGGGACCGGCGAGGCGAACTACCTCGCGATGGCGCGCGCGTTCGGGCGCGACGCCGGCGACGAGGCGCTGTTGATGGACCCCGTCTACCCGTACTATCCCGGGAAGGTGGACCTGCTCGGCGGCGAGTCGACGCTCGTCCCGACGGAGCGCGACGGCGGCCTGAACGCGGCGGCGATCCGCGAGGCCGCGAGCGCGGACACGGCGCTGATCGTCCTCAACACCCCGAACAACCCCACGGGAGCCGTCTACGACCTCGACGCGGTCCGCGAGGTCGTCGCGGTCGCGGACGAGGTCGACGCCCTCGTCGTGGTCGACGAGGTGTACGACCACTTCGATTTAACCGGGCGCTTCGAGTCCGCGCTGACGCTCGGGTCCGACCGCGTGATCGTCACCGGAGGGTTCTCGAAGTCGATGGCGATCACGGGGTTCCGGGTCGGGTACGGCCTCTTCCCCGAGGAGCACGTCGACGACGCGAAGACGCGGCACATGCTCGTGAACGTCGCCGGCGCGCGCCCCTCGCAGTACGCGGTCCACCACGCGCTCGCCGAGACGCCGCCCGAGTACTACGCGGAGGCCCGGGAGCTGCTGGCGGAGCGCGCGGACGCGTTCGCCGACGCGCTCGACGCGGCCGGTGCCGAGTACAACCGTCCCGAGGGCGCCTTCTACGTGCTCGCGCGCTTCGAGGGGTTCCCCGGGACGATGGCGAACGTGAAGCGGCTGGTCGACGAGGCCGGGGTCGCGGGGATGCCCGGCGACGCGTTCGGCACCGCGCGCGACGAGTGGATCCGGTTCGCGCTCGTCACCCCGCACGCCGTCGAGGCCGCGCAGCGGCTGGCCGACTACTTCGGAGAGTAATCTGCGACGGATCAAGTGGCGCGCGCCTCTGGCAGCCGGCGCACAGCGCCGGCGACGAGGCTGGGGAGGCGTGAGGTGCGGGGCGGGTGCAGTCGGGTGGGACACAAAGGGGCAGCCGCGAGGACGGCGCAGGCGACGCACGCACCGCCGGGAAGGAGCGTAAGCGACTGACTGAGGAGCGCAGCGAGCGTGCGCCGTCCTCGCGGTTGGGGCTTTGGAGGTGTTCACCGCAGCGTCGTCGGAAACGTATAAGCGAGCGGCTGGGGCTTTGGCGGTGTTCATCGGCGATCCGTAGCCAACTGCTTATAACCGAGCGGTTGGGGCTTTGGAGGTGTCCTCCGCTTATCTCGCGGTATCCGTTTTTAAATCACCCGCCAAAACGTCTCGAATCGCGTCTAGCCGAAGTTCTCGACCTTGGCGGCCTCGGGGTCCCCGCCGGCCGCCTCGACCGCGGCCTCGGCGTCGGCGACGAGGTCGGCGAAGCCGTAGACGAAGACGGTCTCGCCCGCCGCTCCCGTCAGCGCCTCGGCGACCGCGTCGTCCAGGTCCTCGCCGGCGTCGAGGAGGCGGATCGCGGCGCCGCGCGACGCCAGCCGGTCCAGACGGTCCGCGTGCGACACGTCGTCGTCGCGGTAGACGACCGCCGCCTCGGCGCCGTCGTCGAGGGCGCGCTCCGCGATGGCGACCGCGGGCCCGACGCCCGGGCCGCCGGCGATCACGACCGCGCGCGGCTCGCCGTCGTAGTGCTGGTCGCCGAACGGACCGGAGAGCGTCATCTCGGTGCCCGCCTCGGCGTCCGCGAGGAACGCGGAGAACTCGCCGCCCTCCTCGGGGTCGATCCCGACCGTGACCTCGAAGGTGTCGCCGACGGTCGGCGACGAGAGGGTGTAAAACCGAGCGACCGACTCGCCGTCGATCTCCGTGCCCAGTTTGACGAACTGACCGGGTTCCGCGGCGAAGCCCTCGGGCGCGTCGAACCGGAGGGCGTACGTGTCGCGGCCGACCGACTCGACCGCGCTGACCGTCGCTGTCGTGTCCATACGAGCGATCCGGTCGGCGGACACAAACGTGTTCCCGTCCGCGTCGGTGCCGCCCGTGCCGAGAGAGCCGTCCGCCGGGAGCCGCCGTTCGACGAACGTCGAAAAGAGATGCGACGAAGTGGGTCGATCGTGAGGAATGTGGAAAACGTTCGTTCACTCGAAAGCCATATAATTTGTATAGATAGGGTCAAAAGCGACAATATTCGCGAAGTGGTGTACGAATGTTCGAAAGTACGTCGGTGACTCCTTCCAGAAGTCTTTTGATGAGTCCGGCGAAAACTGCGACATAGCATGGCCGCGGATTTCAATTGGGCCGTCGGCGGAGAGGCCGGCGACGGCATCGACTCGACCGGGAAGATCTTCGCGCAAGCGCTCTCTCGGGCGGGTCGACACGTGTTCACGTCGAAGGACTTCGCCTCCCGGATCCGAGGCGGGTACACCGCCTACAAGGTGCGGACGTCCGTCGACAAGGTACAGAGCGTCGTTGACCGGCTCGACGTGCTCATCGCGCTGACGCCCCGGACGATCGAGGAGAACCTCGAGGAACTCCACGAAGGCTCGGTGATCATCTACGACGGCGAACGGACCACGATGCAGGACGTCGAGATCCCCGACGAGATGATCGGGATCGACGTCCCGCTCAAGCGGCTCGCCGAGGAGGCGGGCGGGGCGATCATGCGGAACGTCGTCGCGCTCGGTGCGGCCTGCGAGGTCGCCGAGTTCCCCATCGAGAACCTCGACTCCGCGCTCAAGAAGCGGTTCAAGGACAAAGGGCAGAAGCTCGTCGACAACAACAAGGAGGCCGCCCGCGCGGGGCAGTCGTACGTCGCCGAGGAGTACGACCACGAGTTCGACTACGAGTTGGAGACCACGGACGAGGACTACGTCCTCCTCAACGGCGACGAGGCCATCGGGATGGGCGCCATCGCGGCCGGCTGTCGCTTCTACGCCGGTTACCCGATCACGCCCGCGACGGACGTGATGACGTACCTCACCGGCCGAATCGAGCGCTACGGGGGCCACGTCGTGCAGGCGGAAGACGAGCTCTCCGCGATCAACATGGCGCTCGGCGCCGCCCGCGGCGGCGCGCGGTCGATGACCGCGACGTCCGGCCCCGGGATCGACCTGATGACCGAGACGTTCGGACTCATCGCCACCTCCGAGACGCCGCTCGTCATCTGCAACGTGATGCGTTCCGGTCCCTCGACCGGAATGCCGACGAAACAGGAGCAGGGCGACTTAAACCAGATGCTGTACGGCGGCCACGGCGAGGTCCCCCGGTTCGTCGTCGCGCCGACGACGATCGACGAGTGCTTCTGGAAGACGGTCGAGGCGTTCAACCTCGCCGAGAAGTACCAGACCCCCGTCTACCTCACCGCGGACCTCTCGTTGGCGGTCACCGAACAGACGTTCGCTCCGGAGGTCTTCGACATGGACGCGGTCGAGATCGACCGCGGCTTCGTCGTCGACGAGGCCGACATCGACGACCACATGAGCGAGTCGGGCGGCTTCCAGCCCCACGAGATCACCGACGACGGGATCTCGCCGCGGGCGTTCCCCGGCACCGCCGACGGCGCGCACATGTCCACCGGCCTCGAACACGACGAACAGGGGCGCCGGACCGAGGACACCGAGATGCGCGTCGCGCAGGTCGACAAGCGCAACCAGAAGGTCGAGACCGCGCGCGAACGCGAGGACTGGACCCCCCGCGAGTTCGGAGACGCCGACGCGGAGAATCTCGTCATTTCCTGGGGGTCGAACGAAGGGGCGCTCGTCGAGGCGCTCGACCTCCTCGCCGACGACGGAATCGACGTGCGGACCCTCTCGGTCCCGTACATCTTCCCGCGGCCGGACCTCACGGAGGACGTGAAGGCGGCCGAGAACGCCATCGTCGTCGAGTGTAACGAGAGCGGGCAGTTCGCAGACCTCGTCGAGCACGACGTCTTGGAGCGCGTCGACCGCGTGAACAAATACACGGGCGTGCGATTCAAGGCCGACGAACTCGCAGAGGAGATCAAAGCGACCCTCGCGGCGGGGGTGGAGGCGTAACCAATGAGCTCAGACATTCGATTCACCGACTTCAAGTCCGACAAACAGCCGACGTGGTGTCCTGGCTGTGGCGACTTCGGAACGATGAACGGCATGATGAAGGCCCTCGCGGAGACGGGCAACGACCCCGACAACACCTTCGTCGTCGCCGGTATCGGCTGTTCCGGAAAGATCGGCACCTACATGCACAGCTACGCGCTCCACGGCGTCCACGGGCGCGCGCTTCCCGTCGGGACCGGCGTCAAGATGGCGCGACCCGACATCGAAGTGATGGTCGCCGGCGGCGACGGCGACGGCTACTCCATCGGCGCGGGCCACTTCGTCCACGCCGTCCGGCGCAACGTCGACATGACGTACGTCGTGATGGACAACCGCATCTACGGGCTGACGAAGGGCCAGGCGTCGCCCACCTCCCGCGAGGACTTCGAGACCTCGACGAGCCCCGAGGGGCCGAAACAGCCCCCGGTCAACCCGCACGCGCTGGCGTTGGCCTCGGGCGCGACGTTCATCGCGCAGTCGTTCTCCTCGGACGCGCTGCGGCACCAGGAGATCGTCCAGCAGGCGGTCGAGCACGACGGGTTCGGCTTCGTGAACGTCTACTCGCCCTGCGTCACCTTCAACGACGTCGACACGTACGACTACTTCCGCGACTCGCTGGTCGACCTGAAGGAGACCGACCACGACCCGGCCGACCGCGACGACGCGAAGGACGCCATTCTGGACTCCGAGAAGGAGTACCAGGGCGTCATCTACCAAGACGAGGGCTCGGTGCCGTACCACGAGCAGCACGGCGTCGACGAGGACATGTCCGTCATTCCGGACGGCGCGCCCGAGGGCGCGACGGACCTCGTCCGCGAGTTCTACTGACGCCGCGTCCGTCGGGACGCCTCGTTTTCCGCGGTCATCGACCCCGGCGAGCGGGGGATATTCCGACCTCCCTCAATAGCCAAATTCCGCCGATGGAGCCGGGTCAGGCCCCGTTCGCGACCCGTTTCAGCAAACCTAATTACGTGGGTACGAATTACTTTGTATATGACTGATCGCTACGACGTCGTCGTCGCGGGCGCCGGACCGGCGGGGGCGCAGTGCGCCCGCGACCTGGCGACGCGCGGCTACGATGTCGTCGTTCTCGAAACGGAGCCGGAGGCCGAGTTCCCCCGTCAGAGCAACAAGTCGACCGCGGGGACGTTCCCGTCCATGATGTCCGCGTTCGGGATTCCCGACGACGTCGTGATGTCGTACACCGACGACGTGGTGTTGGAGTCGCCGAACAGCTACTACGAGAGCTATCAGCCGGGCGCCGTGCTGGAGTTCGCCGACTTCAAGCGCTTCCTCGTCGAGGACGGGCGCGAGAACGGCGCGGAGTACTGGTTCGACGCGCGCGTCTCCCGCCCGATCCTCGACGACGAGGGCGTCATCGAGGGGGTGCGGTACAACGGCGACGAGGAGGTGTACGCCGAGGTCGTGGTCGACGCCACCGGACCGGCCGCGCCGATCGCCAGCGCGCTCGACGTGGTCGATCTGGAGCGCGAGAACCAGGCGATCGGCATCGAGTACGAGATGGAGGGCGTCGAGATGAACCACCCCGAGTACGCCGACCTCCGGCGGGCGATGATGCTTCGGCTCGACCACGACATCGCGCCCGGCGGCTACTCGTGGATCTTCGCGACGGGCGAGGACACCGCGAAGGTCGGCATCTGTTACATCCAGAACGACCGCCACCGCGAGTTCGCCGAGGAGGGCCAGACCGTCGACGGCTACCTGGACGACTGGATCGATCGGGACCCCCGGTTCGCCGACGCCGAACAGATCGACGACACGGTCCACCGCGGCTCCGCGCACATTCAGATGCCCGACGAGATGCACACCGACCGGCTCCTCGCCATCGGTGACACCGTTCCCACGATCGACCCGCTGTGGGGCGAAGGGATCCACAAGGGGATGAAGTCGGCCCGGGCGGCGGCGTCCACCATCGACCGATGTCTCACGGACTCGAAGCGACGCGTGGACGCAGAGAGCCTCGCCGTCTACGAGCGGCTCTGGCACCGTGACGTGGCTCCGCGGATGCGGGCCCGGCTGATGCTCACCCGGCTGCTGTACCTCGCACCGAACGAGCGGTACGACCGGTTCATGGAGGACCTCCGCCGGACGGACGACAACACCTTAGAGAAGGCGAATCAGGGCGACAAGACCGCGATGGCGAAGCTGCTTCACTTCGACGACCTCCCGCTGCTGGCGAAGTTCGCCCGCGAGCGGCTGGGGTCGTGAGCCGCTATTTATAAGAGAATCCCGCGTCGGGAGACCGCTGCCGCTCCGCCTACCGCTCGTCGATCGGGACGAACTCGGCGCTCTCGGGGCCGGTGTACCGAGCGCGCGGGCGAATGAGCCGGTTGTCGGCCTGGTACTCAACCACGTGGGCGATCCAGCCGCCGGCGCGGCTCATCGCGAAGATGGGCGTGTACATGTCGACGGGGATCCCGAGCGAGTCGTAGACCGAACCCGAGTAGAAGTCGACGTTCGGGGCGATCCCCTTGTCGAGCAGTCCCTCTTCGGTCAGGTAGTCCTCGATCGCGGTGGTGTAGTCGAGCCACTTCGAGTCACCGGACGACTCGGACAGGTCGCGCAGCTTCTCCTGAAGGATCCTCGCGCGCGGGTCCTTCACCTTGTACACCCGGTGGCCGAAGCCGGGAATGCGCCGATCGGATTCGCGGGCGTCTTTCACCCACTCGACCGGGTCCTTCGCGGAGTCGTCGATCTCGTGGAGAACCTCCATCACGTCCTGGTTCGCGCCGCCGTGGAGCGATCCGGAAAGCGCGCCGATCCCGCCGGTGACGCCCGAGTAGACGTCGGCCAGCGTCGAGCCGATCACCATCGCCGTGAACGTCGAGGCGTTGAGCCCGTGGTCGGCGTGGAGCGTCAGGGCCATGTCGAACGTCTCCTCGCTGACGGCGTCGGGCTCGGTGCCGGTGAGCATATACAGGAAGTTCCCGGCGTACGAGAGGTCGGGATCCGGCGCGACGGGCGCTTTACCCTGTCGCTCTCGCTCGAAGGCGGCGAGGAGGGTCGGCACCTTCGCCGTGATCCGACGGCCCTGCCGGCGCGCCCTCTCCGTGACGTCGTCGTCCCCGTCGTTCGCGTCGGGGTCGTACGCCGACAGCATGGAGGTGGCCGTCCGGAGGGCGGCCATCGGTCGCTCGCCGGCGTCGGCGAGCGTCTGGACCGTGTCGAGCACGTCGTCGTCGATAGCCCGCTCCGCGGCCAGGTCCGCGGTGAACGCGTCGCGCTCCTCGCGCGTCGGCAGCGACCCGTGCCAGAGGAGGTACAGCACCTCCTCGTAGCTCGCCCCCCGAGCGAGGTCCTCGATGTCGTACCCACGGTACACGAGCGTGCCGGCCTCGCCGTCGACGTGGCTCAGTTCCGACTCCGCGACGAGGACGCCTTCGAGCCCGCGCTTTAACTCGTCTGACATGCCGTGACGTTCCGACCACCACCAAAAAAGCGTTATCTTTCAGGAGGGATGTAATTCGACGATCGACGAATGCCGTGGAGTCGAACGACGACGGCGGCGGGCGGAGAGGGCGCGTCAGCGCGCCGGGACGACCGTCACGGTCCGCTTGCGGTCGATGGCGTCCTCCAGCTCCTCCGCGATAGCGGAACCACGGGACACCTGCACTTCGCCGCCGCGGCCGACGGTGGCGGTGAACAGGTACTCGCCGTCCGCGCGCACCTCCACCGTCTCGCCGACGCCGCCGTCAACGTCGATCACGACGTGACGAGAGGTGATCTCCGGTTGGACGACGGTGCCGCGCTCCTCGCCGACCTGTCCGCCAGCCGCTGCGTTCGCGCCGGAGTCGGCGGAGTCGTTCGGCTTCTCGCCGTGGGTCCGAACGTCGATCTCGATACCGAGCCGGTTCTCGATGTCGGCGATGCGACCGCCGCCCTTGCCGATCACGGTCCCGATGTCGCCCTCGGAGACGTACACGATCGCCTCGTCGTTGCCCTTTAATTCGACGTCAACGTGGCCGTGGGCCACCGACCGGATCTCGCGTTCGATCTCCTGTTTGGCGATGCGACCGACGCCCGTCTCGCTCTCGCCCCGCCCGTCCTCGTCGTTCAGGGGAACCGTGACGACCTGCCGGTTGAACGTGTATATCTCGTACTCCGGGCGACCGGTCTCGAAGTCGGACACTTGGATGACCGGCCGCGCGAGGTCCTCGGCGGTGAGGCCGGCGGGCACCTTCACCTCCGTGGTCACGTCGTAGACGGTGTGGACCTCGCCGGCCTCGATGTACACCACGGTGTCGACGATCTGGGGGATCATCCCGAGCTCGACGCGGCCGACGAGCCGCTGGAGCGCGTCGATGGCGCGGGAGGCGTGGACGACGCCGACCATGCCGACGCCGGCCATCCGCATGTCCGAGAACACCTCGAAGTCGTTCGTCTTCCGCACCTCGTCGTAGATGGTGTAGTCGGGTCGGACCAGGAGGAGGGAGTCGGCCGTCCTCTCCATCTCGCCGCCGAGCGCGCCGTACTGGGTGATCTCGGGGCCGACCTGGAGGTCGCGCGGCTTCTCCATCGTCTTCACGGCGTAGTCGTTGTCGTTGAGGAACTCCGCGACCGCCTGCGCGAACGTCGACTTCCCGGCGCCGGGGGACCCGGAGATGAGCACCCCGCGCTTCCGCTCTTTGAACCGCTCGCGGAGCTCGTCGGCGAACTCGTAGTCGTCGAGCGTCGTCTTCGCGATCGGCCGGACCGCCGTAATCTCGATCCCGTCCGCGAAGGGCGGTCGCGCGACGGCGATCCGGTAGTTCCGGAACTGGACGATGTCCATGCCGTCGTCGGAGAGCTCGATGAACCCGTCTTTCGACTGGCGCGCCAGGTCCACGATGGCGGTCGCCCACTCGTCCATCTGCGCCTCGCTCGTCGGCTCCTCGTCGATGGCGACGTACCGCATCTCGCCGAGGCTCCCGCGTTTCGCCTTCGGCTTCGTCCCCGTCTTGAGGTGGACCGACATCGTCTCATCGGTGAAGAACTCCTGGATGGGGAGCTCGTCGACGACGCCGCGGGCGACCGGTTCGACGTACTCGACGTCGATCCCCTTCGCGCGGGCGACCTCCGCCTGCACGATGTCGCTGGAGAGGAGAGTCGCGTCGTGATCGCCGGCGATCTCGCGTATCAGCGCGTCGATGTCGCCCTCGTGGGCGCGCGAGCGCGCGTCACCGCCGGGCCGCTCGCCGACGTAGCGCAGCTCTATCGTCCCCTCGTCCGCGAGGTCGGCGAGGCGCTTGAGCTCGCTCAGTCCGTCCCACCCGGACTCCAACCCGTCGTTCGCCTGCGACTCCAGTTCGCCGACGACGGCCTCGGGGACGAGCACGGTCGCCCCCTCGTAGGTCCCGTCCGCGACGTGTTCGGACACGCGGCCATCGATGACCGCACTGGTGTCCGGTACTACGTTCATACGCAGAGTCCGGGCGGGAACTGTATAAGGGTGTTCGACCGGAGCGGCGTCCGTCCGTGACCGTCACTCGACCCGCTCGTGGACCGAGTCGTCCCCCTCGCCCACATCGGTGTGCTGGTTACCGACGTCGGGCGCGCGTGAGCCCCCGTCGGCGTCGGACGGAGCCGATATCTCCTCGGCGTCGGACGGAGCCGATCCATCGCCGTCCGCCTTGACGACGTCGGTGACGGCGTCGACGACGCCGAACTGCCGTCGCTCGTACGCGATGACGATCCGGTGGGCCGCGACGTAGCTGGCCGCGGCGGCGACGACCGCGAGTATCAGGTTCCCGATGACGAGCCGCGTGACGATCGCCGGCCCCGCCGACAACGACACGGTCGAGGGAGACACGCCGGGAACGGGCCCGAGTAACATCGTCCCGAGCGTGAAGCTGCTGCCGTACACGCCCCACTTCACGACCGGATTGAACACGATCACGGACGCGAACATCGCGATCCGGTTGATCCGGTCGAACGCCCACGCGAGCACGACGAACGCGAGCAGCCCCGTCCCGAGCGTCGGCAGCATCGTGATGAACACGCCGAGCGAGAAGCTCCCGGCGGTCTCCCGGGGGGAGAACTCGTCCGTGAACGAGCGGTGGAGCTCCGACCTGACTCGGTCCAGCAGTTCGCTCGCCCTCCGAACGATCATTACGAGAACGGAGACGCCGGCGAGAAAAGTAGCTGTCGGCGAGAGTCAGGAGCCGCGACGACCGTTCGGCTCACGTCCGGTCAGTCGTCGGCGGCCGCCGGCGGCTCGCGGTCCGCTCGCAGCCGACGGGCGTACTCGGTGAAGTTGTCGAACAGTCCCTTCACTTCGCAGGCAGCGTCATGTGCCTCCGGAGTGATCTCACGGAGGGCGGCGTCCACCCGCGCGTCGCCGATCCGCCGGCGCTTTCCATCGGCGACCTCCCGTGCGGTGTCGAGGTCGTACTCCGGGTGGAACTGCACGCCCCAGCAGTGGCCGTCGCGGAACGCGTGGACGCCGTGATCGTTCTCGGCGAGGAGCGTCGCGGTCGGCGGGAGCTCGACAACCGTGTCCCCGTGCGTCGTGAACGCGGTGAACTCCTCGTCGATCCCGTCGAACAGCTCGTCGTCACCGCGACGACGCACGGCGTTGTACCCGATCTCGAAGCTGTCCATTCCGGCCACGCGCCCGCCGAGGGCCTCCGCGAGCACCTGGTGGCCGTAACAGACCCCGAGGATCGGCAGGCCGGCCTCGGCCGCCTCAGCGACGTAGTCGATCAGCGGGGGGATCCACGCCTCGTCCCAGTAGACGGACGATCGAGACCCGGTGACCACGACCCCGTCGAAGTCGGTGTGGTCGGGAAGGTGACCGTCGGTGGCGTCGAACTCGACGAGGTCGGCGTCGAGCTCCCGACGGAAGTTGCGCCGGGTGTTCGCGCCGTCGTGGGCGGCGTTAAGCAGGGCGAACCGAAGCCGTGTCATTGATCCTACTGAGGCCGACGAAGCCAAAACGGTTGCGGCACGGAAACGCTACCGGCGTCGTGAGATAAGGTCGAATTACTCGGGGACGCGACCGGATTACCCGGAGAGCGGGTCGGCCCCGTGCTCCGCGAGCCACCCGACCAGCGCGTCGTTGACCGCGGCGGACGCCTCGACGCCGACGAGGTGGCGCGCGCCCTCGACCGCGTGCAGTTCGCCGCGCGGGAGCCCCTCCGCGAGCGTCTCCGCTGCGGGCACCGGACAGACGGTGTCGTCGGTCCCGTGAACGACGAGCGTCGGCGTCGTGATCTCGTAGAGGCTGTCGGTGACGTCGAACGACTCGACGGCCGCGCGGTGGGCTTCGAACGTCTCGCGACCGGCGTCCTCGGCGAGGCGCCACTCCACGATCCGAGAGAGCGCGTCGGGGTGCGTCTCGCGAAAGTCGACGGAGCACAGCCCGTGGAGCGAGCCCGTGACCGCCGCGGGGTCGGTGGGGTCGGCCCACACGCCGTCCGGCTTGTAGGCGTCGCCCGAGGGAGCCGTGCCGACCACCGTCAGGCTCGTCGGACGCGCCGAGCCGAGGGCGGCCGTGAGCGCGACCATCCCGCCGAGCCCGTAGCCGACGAGGTGGGCGTTCCGGATCCCCTCCGCGGCGCACACCGCGTCGACGTCGGCGGCGAGGTCCTCGACGGCGTACGGACCGGGCGGCGTGTCGGACCGACCGACGCCTCGCGTCTCGGGCGTGATCACCGTGTGCGGGCCCGCGAGCGCGGCGTGCTGCCAGCCGAACTGCCACGCGCCGAGCCCGACGTCGCCGCAGAACACGACCGCCTCGTCCGGGTCGCCGGCGTCCGGTGCGTCGACCTCGTAGCGTATCGAGACGCCGCCGTTGTTCGCGTGTGGCATGGGAAACCCGCGAGATCAGGCCTCCTGCAGGCTGCGCAACACGTCAGGCGCCGACGCGAGCGCGTCGTCGAGGGCGTCGACGTCGGGACCGCCTCCCTGCGCGAAGTCCGGCGGACCGCCGCCGCCGCCGCCCACGCGACCGGCGAGCTCGGCGACGACCTGTCCGGCGTTCACGTCGACGCCGTCGGGGACGCCGACGACGAAGCTCGCGGAGCCGTCCGCGCCGCTGCCGACGACGGCGACCTTCCCGTCGTCGACGTGGGCGTTCGCCGTCGCGCGCAGTTCGTCGGCGTCGCCGTCGAGCCGCTGAATCACCGCCGCGGTGCCGCCCAGGTCGACCTCCTCGACGTCGGCGCCGCCGGAGGCGCGTGCGGCCGCGAGCTCCTCTTTCAGCGACTCGATCTCCTTGCCCCGCGCCTTCCACTCCTCGAAGAACCGCTCCGCCGTCTCGGGGACGTCGAGCGGGTCGACGTCGAGCACGTCCGCGGCGTCGTACAGCGCGTCCTCCGTGCGCTGGGTCGCCTCGATCGCCGCGCCGCCCGCGGCGAACACGAGGCGCTCGACGCCGTCCTGAACGGGCTCCGTCTTCAGCACCTTCACGGCGCCGATCTGGCCGGTCCGATCGACGTGCGTGCCCGCACACGCCTGCACGTCGGCGTCGCCGACGTGGATCAGCCGCACGTTCGTTCCCGGCGGGACCCCGCCCTGATACAGGTCGAAGCCGTGCTCGGCCTCGGCCTCGTTGCGGTCGGGCCACTCCTGGCGGACCGGGACGTCGTCGCGGACGAGCTCGTTGGCGACGCGCTCGATGCGCTTGACCTCCTCGCGGGTGATCCGCTCGTAGTGGCGGACGTCGAGCCGCGAGGAGTCGATCCCCTTCTGCGCGCCGGCCTGTCGGACGTGGTCGCCGAGCACCTCGCGGGCGGCGTGCCCGATCAGGTGCGTCGCCGTGTGGTGCGCGCGGAGACGGTTGCGGCGGTCGCCGTCGACCTGTCCCGTGACGAACTCGCCCTTGCCGGGATCGGCGTCCGTCCGGTGGAGCACGACGCCGTCTGACTCCTGGACGTCGACGACGTTGACCGACGCCTCGCCGACGGTGAGCTGGCCGCGGTCGGCGGGCTGGCCGCCGCCCTCCGGGTAGAACATCGTCTGGTCCAAGACGACGTCGTACCCCTCCTCGCGCTCGAAGACGTCGAGCACGACGGCCTCGAACTCGGTCCGGCCCTGGTCGTTGTAGTACAGCTTCTCCGTCTCGGGAAGGTCGCCGAGCCGTTCGTCGACGTCGTCGGCCCCCTCCTCGGCGTCGGCCTCCTCGTGCCGGTCTGCGACCAGCGCGTAGAAGTCGTCCGGCACGTCGACGGTCGCGCCGCGCTCCTCGGCGATATCGGCCACCATGTCCGGCTGGATCCCGTGGGAGTCGTACAGCTCTAAGAGCGTCTCGGTCGGGATCGGTTCGTCGGTGCCGGCGTACTCGTCCGCGAGCGACTCCACCTTGCGAGAGCCGCGTTCGAGGGTCTGTCGGTACTTCCGCTCCTCGGTGCGGACGATCTCGCGGATGGTGTCGCGGTTCTCGTACCCGAGCCGCTCCGCCTGCATGTCGACGAGCTCGTCGAGGGGGGCGTCGACGTCGACCTCGTCGACGAGCCGCTTCGTCCGGCGGAGCACCATCCGGGCGAGGTAGCCCGTCCCGACGTTCGAGGGGACGATCCCGTCGCCGAACATGTACGCGAGCGTCCGCGAGTGGTCGGCGATCGCGTAGATCGCCTCGAGCGGCTCGACGAGCTCACGGAGTCGGTCGACGTCGACGTCGAGCCGGTCGGCGATCTCGCCGCGCGCGTCCTCCACGTCGTCGACGTCGTCGATGTCGAGCCGGCCGGAGAGCTTCGCGGCGCGGTGGACGAGCGCCTGCTCCTCTTCGTCGTGGTCGATCCCCGCGTTCTCCTTCAGGAAGTCGATCGCGTCGGGGTAGACCGCCTCGTAGACGGTCGCCGTCCCCTGGCTCATCCACGTCCACCGTTCGAGCCCGTAGCCGGTGTCGACGATGTACGTGTCCATGAACGAGTACGTGTTCCCGTCCTTCATCTCGTACTCGCCGTCGGGGTCCTGCTCCATGCACATGAAGACGAGCGTCGCCAGCTCGGCGCCCTTATAAATGACCTCGATCGCCGGGCCGGCGTTGCCGCCGCCGACCCACGGGTCCTCGATGTAGGTGATCTCCTCGATATCGGCGCCGAGGCTCTCGAACAGTTCGTCGCAGTACCGGACCGTCTCGTCTTTCCAGTACACCTCGCCCTCGTAGGCGTACTCCTCCTCGGCGTCATCGCGCGTGTTGAACGCGTGGTGGGCCATCATCTCGAACGCCATCGTGTGCCGGCCCGTCTTGCCGACGTTGTCGATGTCCTGCATCCGGATACAGGGCTGCGAGATGGTGAGGGGGTTCGCCGGCGGCGGCGTCTGCCCGGACGTGACGAGCGGCTGGAAGTCGTAGATCGACGCCTGCGTCAGCAGGACGTCGTCGCGCCAGCGGTTCGCCGCGACCGGGTACGGGTCGATCCGCTCGTGGCCGTGCTCCTCGAAGAAGGAGAGGAACGCCTCTCGCATCTCCGACAGCGAGTACGGCTCGGGAAAGCCCGGGTCGTCGATGAAGCTGTAGTCTTCACACGGCGGCTCCCCGCAGAGCTCGCGGTCGACGTCCCGGGTCCAGAAGTGCGCGCCACAGGAGGCACACTCCTTTCGGACGAACCCCTCCTCCTCGAAGTAATCGAGACGGTACTCCGCTTCGAGATCGCTCATTACAGCAACGTGACCCGTGTTCGTCCAAAAGGGTTCCGGGGTGGCGCGGGCCGGGTCCGAAACGACCTTAGGCCGGGCGCTCGGCTCTCCGATATGGTCGAGAACGTCGTCTATCCCGCGTACTTCGACGCCGAGCGGTCGCGTTCGGAGGGCCGTCGCGTCCCGATGGACCTCGCGATCGCCGATCCGACCGTCGACGAGATCGCGAAGGCGGTCCAGCAGGTCGGATACGACGTGGTCATAGAACGCGACAAGACGTATTCCCGCGAGTTCGAGCCCCGGGGCGCGGTGGTCGTGCAGGGCACGGAGGACACCGCGAAGAACGACCTGGTGCAGGCGATCGCCGCCTACCTCGGCATCCTGCGAGAGTGACGATGCGACGCGTCGGTACCGTGGTCCGCACCGCCGGCGGGCTCGCCATCGCCCGCGGGGATCGCGGCGACGAACCGCCCCGGATCGGCGCGGCCGTCGTCGACGAGTCGCTCTCGACGGTGGGCCGCGTCGTCGACGTGTTCGGTCCGGTCGACCGACCGTACGTGGCCGTCACGCCCAACGACGGAGACGGTCTCGCGGCGCTCGTCGGCGGGAAGCTATACGCGCGCTGAGCTACGCCGTCTCCCCGTCCGTCCCCTTTGCGACGACCCCGTTCGTCGACTCCTCGCCCGACGCGTCTCCGTCGACCGGTTCGTCGTCGCCTTCCGGGAGTTCACGGTCATCCGCGACGGCTTCGATCGGTTCGTCGTCAGCTTCGACGGCTTCGCCGCCAGTTTCGGCCGATTCGTCGTCAGCTTCGACGGCTTCGCCGCCAGTTTCGACGGGTTCATCCTCGCCTTCCGTGCTCTCACCGCCCACCACCCGGAAGTCGTCGAGCGTCTTCGTCGAGCGGACGAGCCGCTCGGCGACCACGAGCTTCTCCGTGCGGTCCAACCGATTCCAGTCGAACTCCGGCGGCGGCGACGCCTCGAACGCCTCGAACTGCTGGAACACCGCCTCGTTGACGAACCGCTCGAACGACCCGCAGTTCGGACACGTCACCGAGAGGTGAGACGTGTCGAACTCGCGGTCGATGGTGTGTTCGAGACAGTTCAGACAGCGGTACGCTCGGGTTCTACTCACACCGTACGTGAGGGGACCCACGCGGTAATACCTGCGGGTACCGGTTGTGCGGTTCGGTGACCTCGCGATCGAAGTGACCGTCGACGAGTAAAAAGGAAAGCTCGATCGGCCTCAGAACAGCGCCGACGCGGCCGCCTCGGCGGTCTCGATGACCGGGCCGAAGCCGGGCAGGAGCAGCACCGTGGCGACCGCCGCGAAGACGACCGCGGCGTACAGCGCCGTCGGCCGCACGTCGATCGCGTCCAGCGCGGTCGACGACGCGGGGTCGTCGATGAACAGCGCCTTCACGACCCGGCTGTAGTAGTACAGCGAGATCACGCTGTTGATCGCGCCGATGGCCGCCAGCCACAGGAAGCCGTTGTCGATGGCTCCCATGAACAGGAAGTACTTCGAGAAGAAGCCCGCGAACGGCGGGAGTCCGGCCAGCGAGAACATGAACACGGCCATCGCCGTCGAGGCGACGGGCGCGCGCTTGGCCAGCCCGGCGTAGTCCTCGAAGGTCCGACCGACGCCCCACCGCTCCGCCATCGCGACGAAGAGGAACGCGCCGGTGTTCATGAAGCCGTAGACGAGCAGGTGCGCCATCGCCGCGCCCATCACCGCGCCGTTGCCGCCCCCGTCAGCCGAGAGCGCGGCGACGCCGATGAGCGCGTAGCCGGCGTGACCGATCGAGGAGTACGCGAGCATCCGCTTGACCTCCTCCTGGACGGCCGCCGCGAAGTTCCCCAGCGTCATCGTCACGGCCGCTAAGATTCCGAAGGCGAGCACCCAGTTGATGTCGGCCGACAGCGACGCGCCGACCGGGAACGCCTCCGTGAACACGCGGAACGCGATCACGAAGCCGGCGGCCTTCGACGCCGACGAGAGGAAGGCGCTCACGGGCGCGGGCGCGCCTTCGTACGCCTCCGGCGCCCAGAAGTGGAACGGGACGGAGGCCGTCTTGAACGCGACGCCGCCCAGGATCATCACGATCCCGAGGCCGGCGATCCCGCTACGGCTGTCGAGCCCGTCGGTGCCCGCGGCGATGTCGCCGAGGACCTCGGCCACGTCGGCGAGTATCAGCGAGCCCGTCGCCGCGTACACGAGCGAGACGCCGAACAGGAAGATCGCGGATGAGAGCGCCCCGACGAGGAAGTACTTCATCCCCGCCTCGACGCTCCCGCGGTTCTTCTTGAGGAACGCCACGAGCACGTACGACGGCAGCGACACCATCTCCAGGGCGACGAACACGACCGCGAGCGAGTTCGCGACCGCGAGCAGCGACATGCCGGTCGCCGCGAACAGCGTCAGCGAGTAGAACGTCGCCGGATTCGGGTGATCGTGGAAGTAGTCGTGGGCCGCGACGACGACGAGCGACGTCACCGACGCGAAGATGGCGATGAAGAACAGCCCCAGCGTGTCCACCTTGATCGCGTCGGCCAACAGCGTGATCGCACCGCCGGTGTCGGCGCCGCCGGTACCAGACGCGACGAACCAGACCGTCGCGGCGAGCGAGGCCAGCGCACCCAGCGCGCTCACGACCGCCATCGAGGTGTTCGACCGCGTGTCGGGACTGATCGTGTCGACGAGCAGCAGCGCGAGCCCGGTGAACCCGAGCAGCAGCACGGGCAGCAGCGCCGCCACCGGGGGGAGCGTGTTAACCATCGACGGTCACCCCCTCAACCACGGGAACAGCAGCGTCACGGATCATCTCGAAGAAGAGGTCGGGCGCGACGCCGAGCACGATGATCGCCACGAGCAGCACCGCGAGCGGGGCGACGTCGTGGAACGGCGCGGGACCCACCTCGTAGTCGGTCGCGAGTTCGAACGGTCCGAACAGCGTGCTCTGCATCGCCGACAGCAGGTAGCCGGCGACGATGACGATTCCGAACATCGCCAGCGCGGTGAACACCGGCGCGTACGGGAGCGCCGGCGCGGAGAACGATCCCACGAAGATGAAGAACTCGCCGGCGAAGCCGGCCATCAGCGGGAGCCCCATGTAGCCGAACGCGCCGGCGACGAGGATGCCGACCGTGACCGGCATCCGGTCCGCCATCCCGGCCATGTCGCCGACCATCCGCGTGTGGGTCGCGTTGTAGACGACGCCGACCGCCATGAACATCAGCCCCGAGATGAGGCCGTGGGCGACCATCTGGAACGTCGCGCCGCCGACGCCGTACTCGGTGAACACGACGAGCCCGAGGATGACGTACCCCATCGACGAGACGGAGGAGTACGCGACGATGCGCTTGAGGTCCTTCTGTGCGAGCGCCAGCATCGCGCCGTAGATGACGCTGATGACGGCGATCGCGGCGATCGGGATCGCGAGCGCGGACGCCTGATCGGGGAGCATCGTGAAGTTGAACCGGAGCAGCGCGTACGTCCCCATCTTCAGGAGCACGCCCGCCAGGAGCACCGACACGGGAGTCGGCGCCTCGACGTGGGCGTCCGGCAGCCACGTGTGCACCGGCACGATCGGGACCTTCACCGCGAAGCCGGCGAACATCGCGAGGAACGCGACCATCGCGATCCGGTCCGGCGAGATGCCGAACCAGGTCCCGAGGCCGCCGTCGGCGATCGCGCCCGTGATCTCCGGGAGCGCGAACGAGGTCACGGAGTCGCCGAGCGCGAACGTCAGCGACATGAACCCGATGAACATCAGCAGCGACGCCGCGTTCGTGTAGACGAAGAACTTGATCGCGGCGTACTTCCGGCGGGGACCGCCCCAGACCCCGATGAGGAAGTACATCGGGACGAGGACGGCCTCCCAGAAGACGAACCAGAGGAAGAAGTCCAGCGCCGTGAACACGCCCAGGAGGTTCGCCTCCATGAACAGCATGAGTCCGTAGAACTGGCTCTGGCGCGAGTCGATCGGTGTCCACGCGCTGAGGATCGCCAGCGGGACGAGGAACGTCGTCAGCACGACGAGGGGGAGGCTGATGCCGTCCAGCCCGACGAACCACGAGACCGCGCGACCGCCGACTTCGAGCCACTCGATCTGGGTCTGATACGCGATCTCGCCGCCCGTGAGGGCGTTCCCGGAGCCGTCGAAGCCGGACCAGAGGGACAGCGACCCGACGAACGGGACCAGACTCAGGGCGAACGCGAGCCGTCCCGCCCACTCGTTCGGCGAGAGCAGGACGACGAGCGCGCTCACGAACGTGACCGCGATGAGCGCTTCGAGTATCACAGGAACCACCCCCCGGAGACACCGAGCACGAGAATCAGCGCGACCAGCCCCAGCGTGAGCAGCGCGGCGTACTGCGAGACGACGCCGTTCTGGACCTGTCGGATCCGGTCACCGCCGATGAGACTCACCGAGGAGACGCCGTTGACGACGCCGTCGACGATCCCCTGATCGAAGGTGTCGGCGCCGCCGGCGACGTCCTCGGTGCGATACGCGAGCCATACCTGCAGTTCGTCGAGATAGTAGTTGTTGTACAGCACGTCTTTGATCCCGCCGAGCTTCGCCGTGTGCTCCGTCGGCGACGAAACGTTGTAGAGCCGCCACGCCACGAGGAGTCCGGTCAGCGCTAAGCCGAGCGAGGCGGCCGCGCCGACGAGCACCGTGGCGACCTCGCCGCCGACGATGTACTCGCTACTGTACGGTCCGATGTCGCCGTAGTGGTGCGAGGAGAGCCCCTCGACGCCGCCCCACTCGTTGTCGAGCCAGCGGTGGAGCACGTCGATCCCCTCCAGTCCGAGGACCTTCTGGACCGGCACCATGTTGATGAGGCCGGTGACGACCGCGAGCGTTCCCAGCACGGTCAGCGGCCCCTTCACGTTCCAGCGAACGGGTTCGGGGTCGCGCGCGGTGTCGCTGCGCGGGTCGCCGTGGAAGGTCAGGAAGACCATCCGGAACGTGTAGAAGGCGGTGACGGGGACCGCGAGCAGCCCCATCAGGTAGCCGCCGAACAGCAGCGGCTCGCCGGGCGCGTGGATGAGCGCCTCGTAGAGGACCTCGTCTTTCGACCAGAAGCCGGCGAACGGGAAGATGCCCGCGAGCGCCAGCGACCCGGCGAGGAAGGTGTAGTACGTCACGGGCATCTTCGATTTCAGCCCGCCCATGTCCCACATGTTCTCGTTGTGGTGCATCGCGATGATCACCGCGCCCGCGCCGAGGAAGAGCAGCGCCTTGAAGAACGCGTGGGTCGTCAGGTGGAAGACCGCGGCCACGTACCCGCCCGCGCCGAGCGCGAGCATCATGTACCCGTACTGCGAGATGGTGGAGTACGCGAGCACCTGCTTCAGTTCGTCCTTCACGAGCCCCATCGTCGCCGCGAACAGCGCGGTGAACCCGCCGATGAAGGCGATCACCGCGAGCGTCGTCGGCGTCAGCGCGTAGAAGCCGTACATCCGCGCGACGAGGTAGACGCCGGCCGCGACCATCGTCGCGGCGTGAATCAGCGCGGAGACGGGCGTCGGGCCCTCCATCGCGTCGGGGAGCCACGTGTGCAGCGGGAACTGCGCCGACTTCCCGACGACGCCGCCCAGGACCAGCAGCCCGAGGACGGTGAACCACGTCTGCAGTTCGAGTCCGCCGGGCGTCCACGCGACCGAGCCCTCGCCGGCGAGCGCCGCCTCGGCGAGCGCCGGGAACGACTCCTGTCCGCCGAACTGCGCCGTGCCGAACGTCGCGAGCACGGCGACGACGCCGATCAGGAAGAAGTAGTCACCGAAGCGGGTGACGAGGAACGCCTTCTTCGCCGCCGACGGCGGTCCGGGCTCCCGGAAGTGGAACCCGATGAGCAGGTACGAGCAGAGCCCGACCAGCTCGAAGAACATGAACGCCATCAGCAGGTTGTCGGCGACGACGAACCCGAGCATCGACGCCGTGAACAGGCCGAGCCCGGCGTAGTACCGCGGGAGGCCCGTCTCGCCCTCGTCGTTCATGTACCCGAGCGAGAACACGTGCACGAGCAGCGCGACGAGCGTCACGATGACGAGCATGAGCGCCGACAGCGGGTCGACGAGGATGCCGAACGAGAGCTCGACGTCCGTCGGTCCGATCCCGCCGGCGCTCGCCCACGTGTAGACGGTGCGGTTCGCCGCCCCGCCGCCCGCGACCGTCGCGAGCACCCACAGCGAGAGCAGGAACGAGCCGGCCGTCGCCGCGATTCCGCCGAACGCGCCTCCCTTGGGGAGGTACTTACCGGCGCCGAGCGCGATCAGGAACGAGAAGAACGGCAGGAGGACGATCGCCGGAACGTAAGAGAACACGTCTATCATGTTACCACCTCATCTCCGTTGGAACGGTCACGTCGGTGACCCCGAAGTTGCGGTACAGGACCAGGATGATGCCGATGCCGATCGCGACCTCGGCGGCGGCGAGCGCGATGACGAACAGCGCGAACACCTGTCCCGTGAGGTCGCCGTAGTACAGCGCGAACGCGACGAAGTTGATGTTCGCCGCGTTCATCATGAGCTCGACGCTCATCAGGAAATACAGCGCGTCACGCCGCGTGAGCACGCCGAACAGGCCGATACAGAAGACGGCGGCCGCGAGCAGCAGGTACCACTCCGGCGGGATCGAGGAGGCGACGGCGGTCACTGCCGCTCACCTCCGTCGGTGAACGCCTGCCCCACGGCGGCGATGATCGTGCCGTCCTCCTCGCGTTTCGCCAGGTAGACCGCCCCGTCGACGGCGACGTCGAGGGCGACGGCGGCGATCAGGAACGCGGCGAGGAATCCCTCCGAGGGAATCGTCGCGATGTCGTACGCGCCGAGGTTGAACAGGGCGTACCCGATGTTGTGAACGACGGATGCGTCGGCGGGGAAGCCGGCCCCTTCGACCGCGAAGTCTGCGGACAGCGCCGTCAAGGCCATCGTCCCGAAGAGAAGTCCGACCGCCGCGGCCGGCACGATGCGCCCGCGGCGCTCCGAGTCTCCGTCGCTCATGCGCTATTCACCTCCGTTTCCGTGTCCGATCGCGTGAGCATCACGCCGAACGTGACTAAGATCAGAACCCCGCCGACGTAGACGAGGATCTGCATGGCGGCGATGAACTCCGCCTGTAACATCACGTAGTGTACTGCGACGCTCGTCAGGGCTCCGCCTAGAAGCAGCGCGGCGTGGAACACGTCGCGCGCCAGGACGACCCCGAGGCCGAACGCCAGCGTAACCGCGGCGAACAGCCCGAACGCGATTGTAGCATAAACCATTGTGTTTGTCTCCTATGAGAACCCCTTTGAAGATTTCGAGACGCGCCCGCTACTGGTAGTCGATCTCGCCGTCGCCCTCCCCGATCCACGCGCCGCGGTCGGGGTTGCGAGACTCCAGCGGGTCGATTCCCTTGTACCACGGGACGTTCTTGAGCTGTTCTTTGTTGAACACGAAGTCGTCCTTCGTGTCCGCGGTAAACTCGAAGTTCTGGGTCAACAGGATGGCGTCGACTGGGCAGACCTCCTCACAGAGCCGGCAGTAGATGCACTGCCCGATGTGGAGGTTGTACTGCTCCCCGTTGCGCTGGTCGTCCTGCACGATCTGGATCGTGTCGTTCGGACAGACGTTCTCGCACTGTCGACACCAGATGCACCGCTCCTGGCTGAACTTGTGTACCCCGCGGAACCGGGGGCTCACTTCGGGCGCGTCCTCCGGGTATTCCACCGTGAACGTCTTGCCGTCCAGCGCGTGTTTCATCGTCGTCGCCATGGATTTCATGAGTCCGATCATGTTACGCGATCACCCCCACGATTACGGCCGTGAGCACCAGGTTCGCGAACGACAGCACCAGCATGCCCTTCCAGCCGATCTCGATCAGCTGGTCGATGCGGACGCGCGGCAGCGCGGAGCGGGCCCACTGCGTGAACAGGAAGAAGCCCCAGATCTTCACCACGAACCAGATGAAGCCGATGCTCTCCGGGCCCGGCCCGGAGGCGCCGCCGAGGAACGTCACGGCGAGGATCGCCCCGCCGAGGAAGATGTGCACGAACTCGCCGAGGTAGAAGAGGACGAAGTACGCGGAGGAGTACTCGGTCTGGTAACCGGCGACGATCTCCGTCGGCGCCTCCGGGATGTCGAACGGATTGCGTCCGATCTCGGCCATGTTGGCCGTGAGGAACAGCACGAACGCGAACGGGTTCACGAACGCGAACCACGCCGGGATGTCGATCCCGGCGACCGTCACCAGCGTCGTCGTCTGCGCGCCGACGATGCCGCTCATCTGGAGCGTCCCCGCGAAGATCACGACTGACATCGCCGTGACGATGAGCGGGATCTCGTACGCGAGGTTCTGCGCGACCGCGCGGAGCCCGCCGAGCAGCGAGTACTTGTTGTTCGACGCGTAGCCGGCCATCACCAGCGACACGGAGGCGATGGAGGCGAACGCGAACACCAGCGCGAATCCGACCTCGGGGTCGGCGAGCTGGAAGTTGATCGGTCCGAGACGTCCCATCGGAATCACGGAGAAGCCGAGCAGCGCCGACGACGGGAGGATGATCGGCGCGATGTCCCAGGTGGGGCGGTCGACGCCCTCGGGGACGATGAGCTCCTTCGCGAGCAGCTGGACGGCGGCCGCCGGGATGATCAGGAGCCCGAACGGACCGATCCGGTTGACTGCGATGCGGTCGGTGAACGCCGCCGTGATCTTCCGTTTCGCCCACGGGCCGGCGACGCCGGTGAACGCGAGGACGATGTTCCCGACGACGGCCGCCGCGATCAGCGCGGCGACGACCTCGCCGAGCACGCCCGGCAGTCCGAACGTCTCCACGAGGAACTCGGGGAACAGCTGTGCGGGTGCCGTCCCCATCAGCGGTCCACCTCTCCGAGCACGATGTCGAGGCTCCCGAGCGCCGCGATGACGTCGGGGATGTACTCGCCGTTGGCCATCTCAGGCAGCGTCTGGAGGTTCGAGAAGCACGGCGACCGGATCTTGAACCGCGCCGGCTTGTCGGTGCCGTCGGAGCGGATGTAGATGCCGAGCTCGCCTTTCGCGCCCTCGACGGCCCGGTAGATCTCGGCGTCGTCGTCCGGGCGGAGCGTCCGGGGCACGTTCGCCTGAATGTTGCGCTCGTCCTCGGGCCAGTCCTCGAGTAAGTCGACGCACTGCTCGATGATCTTCGCGGACTCCTCGACCTCGCGCATCCGCACGAGCAGACGGCTGAAGTTGTCGCAGCCCTCCTCGGTGACGACGTCCCAGTCGAGCTCGTCGTAGTAGCCGTACGGGTCGTCGCGGCGGAGGTCGTAGTCGACCCCCGAGCCGCGGGCGACCGGGCCGGTCGCGCCGTAGTTCTTGGCGACCTCCGGCGGGAGGATCCCCGTGTCGATCGTCCGCATCTGGAAGATCTCGTTGGAGGTGACGAGGTCGTGGTACTCCTCGACGGACCCCGGCAGCTGGTCGAGGAAGTCGCGGGTCTTCGAAAAGAACTCCTCGCGGGGCTCGGGGAGGTCCCAGACGACGCCGCCGAGCCGGAAGTAGTTGAACATCAGCCGCTGGCCCGTCAGGTCCTCGAGCAGGTCCTGGACGCGCTCGCGGTCGTTGATGGCGTACATGAACGTCGCCGTGAAGTCGCCGTTCACGTCGAGCGCGAACGTGGCGAGCGCGAGCATGTGCGCGGCGATCCGGCACATCTCGGCGCCCATCGTCCGGATGACCTGCGCGTACTCCGGCACCTCGATGTCGGCGAGGTCCTCGGCCGCGCGGGCGTACGCCCACTCGTTGAGCAGCCCCGCCGAGATGTAGTCCCAGCGGTCGGGATACGGCATGATCTGGTGGCGGTACGTGCCCGACTGGGCCATCTGCTCTTCACAGCGGTGGAGGTAGCCGATGTCGGGTTCGACGTCGACGACCTGCTCGCCGTCGAGGACCGTCTTCAGGTGGAGGACCCCGTGGGTCGCCGGGTGGTGCGGACCGATGTTGAGGAACATCGTGTCGGACTCGGAGTCCTTGTAGTGTTCCTGCAAGGGGTTCGCGTGCTCCGGCAGCGTGGCGATCTGCGGCCGGTCCATGTCGTAGTCCATCGACATGGGGTGGCCCTGCCACGTCTCCGGCAGGAGGATCCGGCGCAGGTCGGGGTGGTCGTCGTACTCGATGCCGATCAGGTCGTACGCCTCCCGCTCGTGCCAGTCGGCGGTGCGGAACACGGGCTCGGCCGATTGCGAGACGGGGCGGTCCTTGTCGGCGGGGACGACGACGCTGACCTCCTGGGTCGGGTCGTCGAACTTCTTCAGGTGATATATCGACTCGTAGCGGCTCTCGTACTCCTGTGCGGAGACCAGCGAGAGGTGGTCGTACCCCGCCTGCTCTTTCAGGATCGAGAGCGTCTCCTGGACGGTGTCCGGGCGGATGACGAAGCCGGGGGCGTTCAGGTGGTCGTCGCGTTTGACGACGAGGTCGCCCAACAGGGCCTCCAGCTCGTCGGGGGACCGCTCGATCGCCGCGTCGTCGGTGGCGTCCGGTCGTTCGAGGCTCATGGTGAATCAGCGAAGTTGTACCGCATGACGAGTTCGTCGTCGTCGATCTCGTCGACCAGCTTGTCGACGAGTTCGTCGCGTTCGAGGTCGGAGAACTGCTCCAGCTCGTACGGCTTGACCGTCACGGGCGAGGCCTCGCCGTTGGCGACGCGCTCCTGCAGCTTCACGACGCCGTAGACGAGCGCCTCGGGACGGGGCGGACAGCCGGGGACGTGGATGTCGATCGGGATGACCTCCTCGGCGCCCTTGATCACGTTGTACCCCTCTTGGAACGGACCGCCGGAGATGGTACACGAGCCCATGCCGACGACGAACTTCGGTTCGGGCATCTGGTCGTACACGCGCTTCATCCGCGGCGCGAACTTCGACACGATCGTCCCAGGGACGATCATCACGTCGGCCTGACGCGGTGACGCGCGGGGGACGCCGCTCCCGAACCGGTCGAGGTCGTGTTTCACCGCGTAGGTGTGCATCATCTCGATACTGCAACAGGCGATACCGAACTGCAGCATGAACATCGAGGAGCCGCGGCACCAGTTCAGGAACTTGTCGAACTTGGTGAGGATGAACGGCGAGGAGCCGAACGCCTCACGAAGCCGCGAGTTGAATCGGTCCCCTTGCCCGGTCATCCGGGCGTCTCGGGTCTCGGTTACGACTTGCGATTCGTCGGTGATGAATGGTTGATCGCTGCTCATTAGTTGAGGTCACTCTCCGTTTTTCTCTTGGTCGCGCGGGGGCTGCGGGCCCAACTGATCGCCCCCGACCGCCACGCCCAGACGAGCCCGATCGCGAGGATCCCGACGAAGGCCAACATCGGCCACAGCAGGGCGGTCATCGGAACGCCCGCCTGGATCGCCGGGCGGTAGATGACGGCCCACGGGAACAGCAACACGGTCTCGATGTCGAACACGACGAACAACAGCGCGACCATGTAGTACTGGATGTTGAACCGGATCTTCGTCCCGCCGGTCGGGGTCTCACCGGACTCATAGGTGGTGCTTTTACCGGTCTCAGGCACGCTCGGGCGGAGCAACGCCGACACTGTCATCATCCCTATCGGGATGAGCAGGCCGACGGCCGCCAAGGCGCCAATCGCTATCCAATCGCTCATATAGGTCTCCGTAACGTGCTGGGGTTTGAACCGGCCCCTCATAAGCGTTGAGTCTTTCGGACACCGCCCCAGGGAGGGCGCAGACGACCGCGAGACGGCCGAACGGGCGATCCGCCTGCTCTCTATCGGCCGGTATCCCGGGTCGGTCGGCGGCTACTCCCCGTCCCGCGCGCGGAACCCGTCGATCCCGAGGTCGTGGAGGCCGGTCGAGACCTCCGCGACGCCCGCCTTCTGTTCGTCGTGGAGCTCGATCAGCCGGTCTTCGACGGCGTCGTGCTCGCGCGCGAGCACCTGCGCGGCCGACAGGGCGGCGTTGTACGACTTCCCGGCGTCGACCGCGACGATCGGCGCTCCGGTCGGCATCCCGATGACGGAGTCCACGGACTTCTCCTGGACCGGCACCCCGATGACGGGGATCGGGTAGGCGATCGACGCGGTCATGTTCGGGAGGTCGGCGGACTTCCCGCCCGCGCCGGCGATCACCACGTCGAGCCCGCGGTCGGCGGCGGTCTCCCCGTAGGCGTACATGAGCTCCGGGGTGCGGTGCGCGGAGACGACGTAGCTCTCGTAGGTGAACCGGGCGTCCGGCGCCTCGTCGAAATCGGTCTGCTCCGCGAAGCCGAGGTCGTCGAGCGCCTCGTACGCGCCCTCCATGACGGGGAGGTCCGAGTCCGACCCCATGACGATCCCGACGTCCGGGGTGGTCTCCGGGTCGGCGTCGGCGTTCGCTTCCGCTTCGAGCCGGTCGATGAGGTCCTGCACCGTGGTCATGGGCGTGCGTTCGACGGAGGCCGATAAGGAAGTGCCGGATGCGGCGACGGAACGGATGATAATCAGGCCGCAGTCGCCCTCGGTGCGAGGGTCCTCCGAGTGTCCACGCGCTCATTTATAAGTAGTCGCTGCCGTCGATCGTATCGTAATCACACACGCCTGCAGCGGGGTACCGTCGTTCGGCGGCTACGCGTCCCGGAACGTCAGCCCGTCACGGAGCTCCCGCGCCCGAGAGAGCAGGGCGTCGCGGTCGGCGGCGGAGTCACCGCCTTCCGCGGCCGTCGCCGTCAGGTGCCCCATCTTCCGGAGCGGGCGCGCGTCGGCTTTCCCGTACCAGTGGAGGGCTGCGTCGGGCGCGGCGAGCACGTCCTCGACGCCGCGGAGGGTCGCGGGTTGCGTCTCGTCCACGTCGCCGAGCACGTTCGCCGTGACCGCCGGGGCGACGAGGTCGGTCGGACCGAGCGGCCACCCGAGCACGGCCCGGACGTGGTTCTCGAACTGCGAGGTCCGCGCGCCCTCGATCGTCCAGTGCCCGGAGTTGTGGGGGCGCGGCGCGATCTCGTTGACGAGGACTTCGCCGTCGCGGGTCTCGAACAGCTCGATCCCGTAGACCCCGCGACCGTCGAGGAAGTCGAGGACGTCGCGGGCGACCGACTCCGCCTCCGCGACGACGACGTCGTCGGCGCGAGCGGGCGCGACGCTCTCGCGGAGGATCTCCTCGCGGTGGACCGTCTCCGTGACGGGGTAGGTCCGCGTCTCGCCGTCGGCGCCCTTCAGGCCCATCACGGCGATCTCGCGCTCGAAGTCGAGGAGCTCCTCCGCCATCGCGTTCCCGCCGACCTCGTCAAGCGCGGCGGCCGCGTCCGCGGGGTCCGTGACGGGGACGTTCCCCCGGCCGTCGTAGCCGCCTTCGCGGGCCTTCAGCATGACGCCGCCGAACTCCTCGACGACGCGTTCGAGCCCCTCCGCGGTCGCGACCGCGACGAACTCCGGGACGGGGATCCCGGCGTCTGCGAGCGCCTCCTTCTGAACCAGCTTGTCCTGGATCGTCTCGAGGGTGGCGGGGTCCGGCTGGACCGGGACGCCGTGCTCCGCGCTCGCATCGGCGAGCAGGTCCGGGTCGGCCAGCTCGATCTCGAAGGTCAGCGCGTCCACGCGGCTGGCCAGCTCGTGGACCGCGTCGGGGTCGTCGAACTCCCCGACGATCTGGTCGCTCACCACGGGGGCCGCCGGGCAGTCAGGCGTCGGGTCCAACACGACGACCTCGACGCCGAGCCGAGCGACCGCCTCTCCAATCATCCGACCCAGCTGTCCGCCGCCGACGACGCCGAGCGTCGGTCCCGGCAGAGTGATCGACATACGCGGCTCGTACCCGACGTCGCTGCATAAATATTCCCACATCGGGCGGCTCGATACGCACGATCGTGGGTTTTTCCGGTTACGAACGGCCGACGCGCCTACAGCTCGACGGTCGCGAGGTCGCTCTCTAGATCGGCGACGAACTCGTTGTACGCCTCGACGAACCCGCGGAACGGCTCCGCGTACTCGCGCACGTCTGCCGCCGAGGGCGCCTCGTACTGCGAGAGGAGGTAGAGCCCGCCGGAGCCGCCGACTCGGAGGTACGAGACGGTCCCTTCGTCCCACTTCAGCTCCCAGCGGTCGCCGTCGACGCGGGCGGTGTAGGTCCCGTAGTCGTCGCCCTCGTAACGGTGGATCTCGCCGGCCATGACGGTGCAGGCCTCTCGGACCGCGTCCAGCACGCGATCGCGCTCGGCGACGACCCCGTCGGTCGAGGCCGGCTCCGGGAACTCGGCGCTCACGCCGTCGAGGACGCCCGACAGCGACGCGACGTACTCGTTCCACGCGCCGACGAAGTTCGCGTAATCGCCGAGCGCGCCCGCCAGGTCGGACGGGTCGGGCGGTTGTTTCGTCGAGACGACGTACACGTCCGAGCCCGATTTCGGCGAGAACAGCAGGAACTCCAGCTCCCCGGCCTCGTGTTTGACGGTCCACGCGCCGCCCGGCGTCGGCAGCTCCCGCCGGCCGTAGTCGCCGCCCTGGAGCCTGGCGAGCTGGTAGGCGATCGTCCCGGCGTGGTCGCGGACCGCGGCGACGAGCTCGTCGCGCCGGTCGGCGACCGCGTCCGTGTCGCGCACGTCGAGGTCGAGTCCGAGGTCGGCGTGGGTGGTCACGGCCGAACTGGGCGCCTCAAGCGGTTAATCGATTCGGGTCAAGAGCGACCGGGCCGTCCGGCGGCCGGCGCGGGACACCCCCGGCCGACGACCGTCACGCGATCGACTCGCGGATCTCCCGGAGCCGCGCCGGCTCGTCGATCCCCGACCGCAACACCACGGCGAACACCGCCTCGGCGTCCGGGTCCGGCGCGTCGCCGCTCAGTATCGCGTCCGATCCGGTCTCCTCGGCGAGCCACCTCCGACCGTCGGCGATCGCCTGCCGGTTGAGCCACGACGGCGGCCCCCCGACCACGAGCAGCGTCCGGTCAGCGCGGCCCTCGGGGACCTCGACGGTCGACTTCCCGCGGGTCGCCTTCCGGATCGTCGTCTCGATCGCCGACACCGCGGCGCTTGTGTCGACCTCCGCGGGCTCGCCCGAGCCGAACAGCCCGAGCCCGAACCGCGATCCCGCCGCGGGCGCCTCGACCGCCTGCGTCGCGTGACCGATCGCCGCGACCTCCCCGTCGCCGCCCGCCGCGCGAGCGACGTCGCTCGCGTCCAGCACCTGCTGCGGGGTCGAGTCCCCGTCGCCCGCCTCGCCGGCCCCGAACAGCGCCGCGACGCGGTCGGCGACCGCGCCGTTCAACCGGTCCCGAGCGTCGTCGAGCGTCTCGCCGGGACGGAGCCACTCGGCGTTGTCGAACGGGAACAGCGCCGCGCAGTGGTCGGAGAGGGCGTCGAGCGTCCGGGCCGCGTTCTTCTCCGCGAGCGGGCGCTCGGGCTCGCGCTCGGCGGGGTCGGTCGCGCTCCCGCGGACGGGGTCGACCTCGCTGGCGGACGACTCCGCCGGCGTCGGGAGCAGGCCGACGGCGTACACAGGGGCGTCGTACAGCCGCGACAGCTCCTCGGCGAGCGCCGGCGCGACCCCGGCACCGGCGCCGCCGCCGAGACCGACGACGAGCACGAACGCCTCCGCGGTCGACGGCCTCTCGTCGTCCATGACTCGCCCGAGCTCGCTCGCGTGGGCGTCGCCGAGCCGCCGGGCGGCGTGGAGGTCGCCGTCGAGACCGCTCCCGTCGGCCGCGTCGCCGAAGCGGTACCGGCGCGACTCGTCGATCCGCCGGAGGGCGTCGATGGCCGCCGCGTCCGTGTCGAACGCGTTGATCCCCTGTAAGAAGCGGTCGTCGCCGTGATCGCCCGCGAGCCGGTCGGCGACCCGGCCTCCGGCGCCGCCGAGACCGATGACGTGCACACGCATACGTCACCCCGGTCGGCGAGCGGGGGCTTATCTCTTCGGCTCGGCGGCGCTGATATCTCTTCGACCCGGCGGCGCGGATGAACTCGCGTACCCGCGACCCGCCGGTCAGAACTCGTCGAGCCGCCGCTGTCCGCTGGGGACCGACGCGGCCCCCCTCTTGGCGCCGGTCTCGTCCGGGTCGCGGCCGAGCAGTCGGAGCAGCGCCGTGTCGGCGAACGTGAGCGCCAGCACCAACACGATGGGCGCGAGGAACAGCCCGTGGAAGCCGAAGACGACGGGTCCGAAGATGTACGCGAGCATGAGCAGCCCGACGTGGGTCGTCTTCCCGCTGAAGTACGGCCGGAGCAGGATGTCGGGGATCGTGTCCACGACGACCGCCACGACGACGAGGAACCCGGCGACGTAGGCGAGCAGCGCGAGGTCGTCGCCGAGGATCGTCGGGACCGAGGTCACCACCGCCAACGGGACGTACACGATCTTCATCCCGATCACCGGGATCAGGCTCGCGATCCCGGTGAGCGCGCCCGCGAGGGCCGGGTACGGGATCTCGACGCTCGGCGGCGCGACCACGTTGTACGCGGTGTACGTGATGACCGCGATGATGGAGATGGCGATGACGTTGAGCAGGTTTCCGTACAGCACCGCCTCCAGCTCGGCGTCGGCGGTTTCGAGGTACTCCCGAATCACCGCGTCGTCGTCGAGCGTGAGCAGCCAATCGTGGAGCTTCGACCCGTCGAGCAGCAGGTAGTACGTGACGACGACGACGATCAGGAGGTTGAGAACGAGCCCGGAGAGCGTGCTCGCCAGCAGCCCTGCCTGATCGGAGATGAACTCGATGAATGGGTCGAGCTGCCCGGAGCGGTACGCGGCGACGAACTCGTCGAGGGAAGGGTTCGAGAGCTCGGCCAAGTCACCGACCCACTCGGTGTCGGCGCCGATCGTCTCGGCCACCGGATACCGCTCGATGAACCGGCGCGCCTCGATCAGCACCAGCAGCACCGTGTACCCCAAGAGGCCGATCAGCGGGATCCCGATGAGCGACAGGGAGAGGACGGCCCGGACGCGGGCGGGGATCCGGAACCGGTCGAGCCGGTGGAAGAGCCGTCGCGTCGAGTAGTAGAGGAACACGGCGACCGTGAGCGGGGCGATGAACTGATAGCCGATGAATCCGACGACGAGCGCGACCGCGAGACCGAAGAGGGCGATGAGCAACCGCTTCTCGTCCATGGCAACTCGTTTCCGCGTATCGACATAAAGGGTGTGCTCGGGTCAGCGCGGTCGAGACCGGCTATCGCCGCGTTTCCCGTCGCTGGTTCTCAGTCGTCGTCGCCCTCGGTCGGCCGCTCGATGCCGCCCACGTCTCTCGATCCCTCTGCGTCGCGGTCTTCGAACGCCCGCTCGAGACGCGCCACCTGCTCGCGGTGGAGCGAGAGGATCATGTCCGCCAGCACGCCGAATATCAGCAGTTGGATACCGAGGATCGCCGCGCCGACGGCGCCGACGGTGATCACCTCGTGGGACACCCGGAACACGAACCACTCGTAGAGGACGTACGCGGTCATGACCGCGCCCGCCGCCGTCGACACCGCGCCGATGCTCCCGAAATAAAACAGGGGGTTGTTCGTCTTCGCCTTGCGGTAGAGTTCGAGGAAGATCACGCCGCCGTCGCGGATCGGGTGGAGGTTCGTCGCGGAGCCGCCGGGGCGCTCGCGGTAGGTGATCGGGACGACCGCGACCGGGATCTGTTGTTTCACGCACTCGACCGCCATCTCCGTCTCGATCCCGAACCCGTCGGCGGTGAGGTGGAGCCGGAGGAACGACTCACGGGTGAACGCCCGGTACCCGGAGAGGATGTCGCGGTACCCCTCGCCGTGGATAGCGTGGAACGCGAGGTTGATGATCCGGTTCCCGATCCGGTTCAGCCGGGTCATCGCTCCCGGACGCATGTCGGCGAACCGGTTCCCGATGACGTGGTCGGCCTCGCCGTCCAGCAGGGGTTCGAGCATCGCGTCGACGTCCGCCGCGTCGTACGTCGCGTCGGCGTCGGCCATCACGACGTACGGGGCGTCGATGTGGTCGCGCACCGCCTCGCGGACGGCCTGCCCCTTCCCGTGTGCGGACTGCACGACCACGCGAGCACCGGCCTCGCGGGCGGCCGCCCGCGTCCCGTCACCGGACCCGCCGTCGATCACGAGGACGTTCCCGATCCCGGCGTCGCGGAAGGCCTCGACGACGCGCGCGACCGTCTCGACCTCGTCCATCGTGGGCAGCAGGACGCAGACGTCGTCGTAGTCGCTCATGGCGGGTCGACGGCGGGGGAGTCCCTAAACTCTGCCCTTCCGGCGCAGAGGGCGAGATCGGACGGGCCGGACGAGCGCGGAGCGGACGAGCCGGCGACCGCTAGGCGTTCGGGCCGAGTCGTCGATCTCCCGTCGCATCTGCGACCACCCATACGCTCATGTATCCGACGACTGATCGTGGTACTATGTCGCACCCACCTGATCCTCACGTCGACGAGCTGCTCAGCGCGGCGCGAACGGCGACCGGCGACGAGCTCCGGAGCCTCACGTACTTTACCGACGATGGGGTCACGCAGCTGTACCTGCGCAGCGACCTGAGCCGGACCGCCGACCTCGTGGGGTTCGCGGAGAACGAGCGCCAGGGATTCCACTCGCAGTCGCTGTACGCCGAAACGCAGTTGGGCGACTACCTGTTCACCGTTCGCGTGTTCGAGAACGGGTATCTCACGCGCGTGATCGCCGGGGAACACGGCGTCTGGGTGACGACCGACTCGATGGAGATCGATCGGTTCGAGGAGCTCGCCAGCGCCCTCTCGTCGATCCTGGGATCGTTCGGCCCGGCGTGAAAGGACGCGTCGTCGGTCGCCGCCGGGTTCGGCCCCGCTCTCCGGTGGCGATATCCGTTCGGTCTCCGCTCTCCGGTGCCGAGGTCCGTTCGGTCTCCGCTCTCCGGTGCCGAGGTCCGTTCGGCCCTGCTCTCGTGACGTGTCTGGCGGCACCGATACTCGCCGCCGCCGTCATCTTCTCCTACCGATCGAGGCTCGTTCACCTCACCGCTGCGGCGTCCGGAACGCGGTTCCGTCGATCGTGCGCCTCGAACCGTTCCGGGACCCCCGCGTCGCTCTCCGCCTCGCCGGAAACGTCGAACGACTCCCCGGAAGTCGCCTCCGAGTTCGCGCCACAATCCCTTGTATATTCGACGAAGCGTATAATGAACATAGGAACAAGGTTAAGGTCTATCCCGCGATACTCTTCCGCATGGAAACGCGGAAGGTCCAGCGGCTGGGTCCGTCGACGCTGGCGATGACGCTCCCCGCCGAGTGGGCACAGGAACACGGCGTCAACAAGGGCGACGAGGTCTCGTTGCGGATGGGTGGAAAGGGGACGCTCACGGTCCTCCCGGAGTCGGTGAGCACGGAGGAGTCGGAGGCCGTCATCAACGCCGACGGGCTCGACGCCCGGTCCTTGGAGCGGGCCATCGTCGCGCAGTACGTGCTCGGGCGGCGCGTGATCCACGTCCGGAGCGAAGGGACCCTCGACAGCGAACACATCAACGCGGTTTATAAGGCCGAGACGCAGCTGATGGGGCTCGGCGTCATCGAGGAGACGCCGGAGGACATCTCCATCCGCTGTTCGGTCGACCCGGAGGACTTCACCCTCGACAACCTGCTCGAGCGGCTGGAGAACACGGGGTCGACGATGCGGGGCGAGGCGGTGAAGGCGCTCGCTCACGGGAACCCCGACCTCGCGCAGCGGGCGCTCAACCGCGAGCGGCAGGCGAACAAGATCTTCGTCCTCCTGCTGCGGCTCATCTTCACGGCGTACCAGAACCCGAACCTCGCCCGCGCGGTCGGTCTCGAGGAGGGATTCCCGCTCATCGGCTACCGGTCCGTGGCGAAGAACCTGGAGCTCACCGCCGACAACGCGGAGGACATCGCCGACATCGTGATGGAGGCCGACGGCCACACGCTCGACGTCGACAGCGCCACCATGCGCCAGATCCGCGAGTTCACCGATCAGGTGGACGACCTGACGGCGCTCGCGGTCAGGGCGGTGGTCGAGCGCGACTACGACCTCACCGTCGAGTGTCGCGACCTGTTCGCCCGGCTGGAGGACCGCGAGCAGGAGATCCTCGGCGAGCTCCCGGACGACCTCGACAACGGGACCCTGCTGATGACCCGCGAGGTGCTCGTCAGCCTCCAGCACACCGCCGAGTACGCGATGCGAAACGCCGAGATCGCGGCGAACCTCGCGCTCAACGAGGAGTCCGAACACGTCGAGATCATCTGAGAGGCCGTCTCGCCGTTCGCGCGTCCGTCGCGTGATGCATCACGCCCTTCGCATGATGCATCACGCCCTTCGCATGAACTAAGTAGTGGCCCGCGAAGCGTCGGGTATGAGCGAGGCATCCATCGAGTCGGACATGGAGATCGGCGTGGCGCTCGCGTTGGGGGCCGTCGCGCTCGTCGGGACGGCGCTGATGTTCGGGTACCCGTCGCAGCTCGGCCGCGCGTGGGGGTTCGCGGCGGCGTTCGTCTTCGCCACCTGTGCGGTCGTCGCCGTGCAGGTGTTCGACTGAGCGACCGGACGACGAGAAACCGTTAAGAACGTCAGACGCGTACGTAAGCGGTATGAGCGAGTACACCGAGGAGGAGCAGCGAATCCTCGCGTACCTCACGGACAGCGTCACCCGTGGCGAGCGGTACGTCCGCTCGAAGACGATCGCCGACGCCATCGGTCTCACGGCCAAGCAGGTGGGCTCGCGTCTCCCCAGACTCGCCGAGAAGTCCGACGACGTCGACATCGAAAAGTGGGGCCGGGCCCGGTCGACGACGTGGCGAGTGACACCCCAGGGCTGAGTCGGGCGTCGAACCGGAGACGCCCTCCGATCTGAACCGGCGTTCGGACCGCGGGACCGCCGCTGCCGACTCGCGTATTTTTAACCCTCGTGGCACCTACTGGGAAGTATGACCGTCCGAGTCTCCCGGACGTTCGAGTTCGAAGCGCCCCCGACGGACGTGTGGGCGTTCATCTCGGACGCCGAGAAGCGCGCCGGAGCGATCAGCGTGGTCGACACCTTCGAGGTCCACGACCAAAGACGTGCGACCTGGCACGTCGCGCTCCCGATCCCGATGATCCGCTCGACGATTTCCGTCGAGACGGAGGAAGTCGAACGCGACCCGCCGAACCGGGTGAAGTTCGTCGGCAAGTCGAAGGCGTTCCGGGTGACGGGCGAACACACGATCACCGAGACCGAGAGCGGGTGTCGGCTCGCCAACGAGTTCGTCGTCGACGGCCGCCTGCCGGGCGTCGAGTCCTTCTTCGAGCGGAACTTCGACGCGGAGCTCGACAACCTCGAGGACGCGCTCCGCGCCTCGCTCGGCCCCACGGCGTGAGAGTCGCCTGCGTCCAGCTCGGAGTCGAGGGGGGCGCCGTCGCGGCCAACGTCGACGGTGCGGTCGAGCGAGTCCGGGCGGCCGCCGCCGACGGTGCGGACCTCGTGGTCCTCCCGGAGCTGTTCGACGTCGGCTACTTCGCGTTCGACGCGTACGATCGCGCGGCGGAGAGCCTCGCCGGCGACCGGCTGTCGCGGCTGGCCGCGGTCGCGGCCGACGTCGACGTCACCCTCCTCGCGGGGACCGTCGTCGAGGACCTCGCGGCCTCCGCCGCCGACGGGATCGACGTCCCGGCGGCGGAGGGGCTCGCGAACGCGGCGGTCCTCTTCGACCGCGACGGGGAGCGCCGGCTCGTCTATCGCAAGCACCACCTGTTCGGCTACGGCTCCGAGGAGACCGACCGGATGGTCCCCGGCGAGCGGGTCCCGGTCGTCGACCTGGAGGGCGTGCGCGTCGGCGTCACGACGTGTTACGACCTCCGGTTCCCGGAGCAGTTCCGCGAGATGGTCGAAGCCGGCGTCGAGTGTGTGCTGGTGCCGAGCGCGTGGCCGTATCCGCGCGTGGAGCACTGGCGGACGCTCGGCCGGGCGCGGGCGATCGAGAATCTCGCGTACGTGGCGACCGTCAACGGGAGCGGGGCGTTCGACGGCGACGCGCTCTGCGGACGGACGACCGTCTACGACCCGTGGGGCACCACGCTCGCGTCCGCCGGCGAGGAGCCGACCACGGTGACCACCGAGGTCGATCCGGAGCGGGTCGCGGCGGTACGCGACGAGTTCCCGGCGCTGCGAGACCGGCGCTGACCGGCTCCCCCGAGCGTCGATCGAGCGACCTTGTGACCGCAGCGGCACACGCCGATCGCGGACCGTCTAGTTTATACCGGAGAAGCGACAAGGATACATTGCCGAAGTCCGACGCTTTTCTCGTTGGAGTTCGGTGACAACACCACGCGCCCGTCCCGACCACTCGGGCGGCGACGTCAACAGCCCGGGGGTCCGCTGTTCGGTCGCCGCCGCCCGCCTCCCGTCCACCTCTTCCCACCTTCGCCGCTTCTCCCTTCGCCGCGTCCCACCTTCGCCGCGTCCCACCTTCGCCGCGTCCCACCTTCGCCGCGTCCCACCTTCGCCGCGTCCCACCTTCGCCGCTTCCGCCGCTCCTCTCTCCCCTTCTCTCGACCACGACGGCCAGACGCGTCGCAGTCCCCCCGCCGTCTCCTATCGGCCGTGATAATTCGAGCGGTAGCTTCTTGTCCCGGATCTGACTGGCCGTACACGCCGCGGACGACCCCGCCGGCCCGTCCGCTTCGGGCGGGTCGGCCGGGCGCTCGCTTCCACCGTCCGTCGGCTCTCGGGTTCGGGTCCGACCCGCTCCCACATCGTACCCGAACCTCTTCTGCAGCACGCAGCAGACGCCCGGCGGCCGGTCCGAAGCGCAAGGACGAAACCCCCCGATCCCGAACGGTCGGTCGAATGTTCCCCCGCGAGTACCGCGGCGTCGCCTTCGTCGTCGGTCTGTTCCTGGCCGTCCAGCTCGGCGCGCTGGCGCTCGTCCCCGAGTTCGCCGAGAGCGGCTATCAGGCGGTCGAGAACCCGGACGACCCCACGAACAGCGTCGTGTACGTCCTCGCGATCCTCGTCATGACGACCCTGATGCTCGCGGCATTTAAATACAATTTCGACGGCGCGATCCGGCTCCTCATCGTCGGCGTCTCCGCGTGGCTCTCCTGGTACGTCTTCTCCGCGCTGGTGTCGCCGCTGGCGGCGGCCGTGCCGGCGGCGGCGGTCGGCGTCGGCCTCCTCGTCCACCCCGAGTGGTACGTGATCGACACGGCCGGGGTGCTGATGGGTGCCGGCGCGGCGGGGCTGTTCGGCATCTCGTTCGGGCTGCTCCCGGCGCTGATCCTGCTCGCCGTCCTCGCCGTCTACGACGCCGTCTCGGTGTACGGCACCGAACACATGCTGTCGCTCGCGGAGGGCGTGATGGACCTGAACATCCCCGTCGTCCTGGTGATCCCGCTGTCGCTGTCGTTCTCGCTTCTGGACGACGACGGGGAGGGCGAGAGCGACGGCGACGAGACCGAGGAGATCCGCGGCGACGACGTGGAAGAGAGCGAGAGGGTCGAAGAGAGCGAGGGCGCTGAGGAGAGCGGGGGCCCCGAGGTCTCGGACCCCACGCCGATCGAGGAGCGCGACGCGTTCTTCATCGGGCTCGGCGACGCCGTGATCCCGGCCGTGTTGGTCGCGAGCGCGGCGACGTTCTCCCCCGCGGCCGGGATCGCGGTCCCGCTGATCGGCATCAACCTCCCCGCGCTGCTCGCGATGGTCGGGAGCCTCGCCGGGCTCCTCGTGCTGATGAGTTGGGTGATCAAGGGCCGTCCCCACGCCGGGCTCCCGCTGTTGAACGGCGGCGCCATCGGCGGCTACCTGATCGGCTCCGTCGTCGCCGGCGTCCCGCTCGCGGAGGCGATGGGCCTCGCGGCGTTCCTCTGAACGCTCACAGACGGGGGTCGCCGCGGCCGCCGGTCGACACGGTTTTGCAACGGGTCGCCGTCGGTCGAGTCATGTCCGATCCGACTCCGCATCACGTCGGCGTCACCGTCTCAGACCTCGACCGCGCCGTCGACTTCTACACCGAGACGTTCGGCCTGACCGTCGCCGCCGAGTTCGCCGTGGGCGGCGAGGCGTTCGCGGACGCCGTCGACGTCGACGACGCGTCGGCCGACTTCGCGCACCTGGTCGCCGACGGGGGGGGCTCCGAGACGATCGTGGAACTCGTCGCGTACGAGCCCGAAGGCGAGCCGACGCCCGATTCGGAACTCGATCGACCGGGCGCGATCCACCTCGGGCTCTCCGTCGACGACGTGGAGGAATTCTATCTGACCCTCGAGGACGACGTGCGAACGCTCAGCGAGCCGCGCACGACCGAGAGCGGCACCACGATCCTGTTCGTCGTCGATCCAGACGGGAACCTGATCGAGGTGCTGGACGCCTGAGGCCGATCGCGATGGAGTCGGCGCCGCGCTCGACGCCTCACTTCACCTTCGTGCCCGGACCGGCGTCCTCGTAGGTAGTGAGGAGGTCGGCCTCGTCGCCGGCGGCGAGCACCATTCCGTTCGACTCGACGCCGAACAGCTCCGCCTTCTCCATGTTGGCGAGCACCACGACCTTCGTCCCGGGCAGGTCGTCGACGTCGTGGAGTCGCTTGAGCCCGGCGACGATCGTTCGGGTCTCCGCGCCGAGGTCGACGCGGAGCTTCAGGAGGTCGTCGGCGCCCTCGATCCCTTCTGCGTCCTCGATCCGGCCGATCCGGATGTCCAGTTCCTGGAACTCGTCGAAGCTGATGCGGTCGTCGCTGATGGGTTCGATGTCGGTCATGTCGGTGGTGTCATCCGTGGGTTCGATGTCGGTCATGTCGGTGGTGTCGTCCGTGGTAGTGTCGCCCGCGTCTGCGCGGGTAGCGTCTTCATCTGCGCCTTCTCCCTCGTCGCCGTCGGCCGCCTCGGCCTCCGCGACCCGGGACTCCAGCTTCTCGTTCAGCGCCTCGACGCGCTCGTCTTCGATCTGCTCGAACAGCTCGGTCGGCTCCGCCAGATCGCCCGTCGGCCCCTCGCGCGCGGCGTCGACGGTGACCTCGTGGACCGAGCCGGCCTCGCCGAGCTGGTCCCACAGGCGCTCGCACTTCTCCGGGGCGATCGGCTCGAAGAGGACCGCGATCGCCTTCGCGATCGCGACGCAGTCGTGGATCACCTGCGCGGCCTCGTCCGGGTCCTCGTCGACGAGCTTCCACGGCTCGCTGCGCTGGATGTACTCGTTGCCGAACCGCGCGAGCCCGGTCACGGCGTCGCCGAGCGCCCGCACGGAGTAGTCGTTGACCGCGGCCTCGACGTCGGCGATCGCCTCGTCGATCCGCTCTTCGACCTCCTCGCTCGTCGCGTCCGCGATGGGCGCGTCCTCGTAATTCCGGTGGGCGAAGAGGAGCGAGCGGTAGAGGAAGTTGCCGACGGTCCCCACCAGTTCCGTGTTGACGCGGTCGCGGAACTTCTCCCACGAGAAGTCGACGTCCTGCTGGAAGCCGCCGTTCGTCGCGAGGTAGTAGCGCAGCGGGTCGGGGTGGAACCCTTCCTCTAAGTACTCGTCGGCCCAGACGGCGCGGTCGCGACTCGTGGAAAAGCCCTTCCCGCCGAGGGTGACGAAGCCGCTCGCCATCACCGCGCGCGGCTCGGTGTGGCCCGTCGCCTCCAGCATCGCGGGCCAGAAGATCGTGTGGTGCTGGATGATGTCGCGGCCGATCACGTGGACGATCTCGCCGCCCTCGGGGTGGTCGTCGCTCGCGCCCTCCTTCCACGCGGCCTCCCAGTCGAAGGCGTCGGCGCCGACGCGCTCTGTGTACTGTTTCGTCGAGGAGATGTACTCGATCGGGGCGTCGACCCAGACGTATAAAACGAGGTCGTGGTCGGCGGTTTCACCGCCTCCCCGAGGCGACTCCGTCGCCTCGCCACCCGGATAATCGATCCCCCAGTCCATGTCGCGGGTGATACACCAGTCCTGGAGCCCCTGTTCGATCCACTCGCGGGGCTGGTTCCGGGCGTTCGAGGTGCCCTCCAGCCGGTCGAGGAAGCCGGAGAGGTACTCGGAGAACTCGGAGACCTCGAAGAACTTGTGGGTGCGCTCGCGGTACTCGGCGGGGTTGCCGGTGATCGTCGAGACGGGGTCCTCGACCTCGCCGGGCTCGAGGTGGCGCTGGCACCCCTCGTCGCACTCGTCCCCGCGGGCGTGCGCGCCGCAGTAGGGGCACGTCCCCTCGACGTACCGGTCGGGGAGGTACTGGTCGTCGACCGGGTCGTACGCGACCATGATCTCCTTCTCGTAGACGTGGCCGGCGTCCTCCAGGTCGCGGACGAGCTCCTGGGTGACCGCGGTGTTCGTCTCGTCGTGCGTGTGGCCGTAGTTGTCGAACTCGACGTTGAACTTCGGGAACGTCTCGGCGTACCGCTCGTGCCAGTCGAGCGCGAACGCCTCGGGGGAGACGCCCTCCTGCTCGGCGTTGACCGCGACGGGCGTCCCGTGCATGTCCGAGCCGGAGACGAACGCGGTCTCCTGTCCGAGTCGTTCGAGCGCGCGGCTGTACACGTCGCCGCCGACATAGGTGCGCAGGTGGCCGATGTGGAGGTCGCCGTTGGCGTACGGCAGTCCACAGGTCACCACCGCCGGGTCGTCGGTGGGGAAGTCCTCGTGGCTCATGTGGTGTGTGTATCGAGTTGTGGTGGATACGGGCCTAAAGCCCGCTGATTTTCGGGTGCGATCGAGACGGGTCGCTCTCGGCGGTCGCAAGGGTGTCGGATCGTTCGAACGAGGTTCGCACGCGTCCGCTCGGCGGCGACCCCGGAAGGACGCGTCTCAGGGGTCCATCGACCGTTCGGCGCGGCCGGTGAGCCGGTCCGGATCGAGCCGGTAAAACCGGAACTCCACTTGACTCGTCGGCTTGCCGAAGACGTCGACTATCGGTATCTGCTTCGTCCGTTCGAGCCCGGCGAGCGACTCCGTGGAGAGGGACTCGTCGGTCGTCGACACCAACCGACCGCGCGCCACCACGCTCTTCCACCGCCCGTCGCGCTCCCCGTAGGTGACGAACGTGGTTCCCCGATCGGTGGGGTTCGCCTTTCCGCTCTCTTCCCCGACGGCGAGCCGGAAGTAAAACACCTCCTCGACCGGGTCGTACCCGTACGACACCGGGACCGAGTGCGGGGGGTCGTCGCCGGGCGTCGACAGGGAGAGCACTCCCGTCCCCGAGCGCCCGAGGAATTCGTCGCGCTCGTCGTCCGCCATCTGAACCGGGTCTGGACCCGTCATACGTGACATTGGAGGGGCATGATAATGAATGCCTGCCACGGACGGCGGGGGAGCGGACCGCGACGGTCCGTCGCGCCTCGCCTACACGATCTCGCGGACGATCCCGGCCGCCTCCGCCGCGGTCGGTGCGAGGACGTACACGATCGGCTCGATGCCGACCGCACCGGTCTGGTAGAGGACGAGCGCGTCGGTCGGATCGGTGCTCGCGACCGCGTCGGCGACCGCCTCGCGAGTCGGGCGTTCGGCGTCGAACTCGACGGTCGGGTGCGACGCGGCGAGCGCCTCGACGGTGTCGGGGTCGTACCGGACGTTCACGGCGCCGCGGGCGCTCGACCCGGCCTCGCGGGCGGCGAGCAGCACCGTCGCGACGTGCTCGCTCACGCCGAACTCGGGCTCGCCGGGGACCATGGCCCGTCCCTTCACGTCGACGAGGCGCCCCGGCACCGCGGCGACGTCGTCGATGGTCCGGGCGTCGTCGAGGCACTCAGCGACGTTGGCGCCGACGTTCGGGATGAGCGCGGCGAAGCCGGAGGCGTTCGTCAGGGTGCGGAGCCCGCGCCGCACCGAGCCGAGGACGCGCTCGCGCTCGCGGAGTCCGCTGTCCGGGTCGTGGACCGAGAACTCCACGTCGGCGTCGGCGAGCGCGGGCATCGCCTCCTCGTGGAGGTCCGCGAGCAGGTCTCCCTCCTCCAACCGCCGGATCAGCACTTCGATCTCGACGAGCGCGGCGACGGGGCTGAGGTCGCCCGCGGCGAGCCCCTCCCCCACGCGCTCGACGAGTTCGCGGACGCGGTCGTCGGCGACGATCCGCTCGTGGCGCGCGACGTCGCCGTGGGCGTACTTCGAGACGGCCGACTGAGAGATGCCCAGCGCGTCGGCGACCTCCCGCTGCGTGAGGCCGCGGTCGCGGAGGTCCTCCGCCAGCATCGAGCGGACCGTGGGGAGGAACTCGTCGACGACGACCTCCTCGATGAATCTCATGTCCGGTCTCCTGCCGCTCCGCCGCCGTCGCCGGCCCGCGGAGTCTCACCGTCGCCGTCGAACTCCGGATCGTCGCCGATCCGGGACGCCTGCGGGCCGTCCTGGTCCTGGTACTTCGAGCCGCGCTCCGCGCCGTACGGGCGGTCGGCGGGCGATTTCAGTTCCGTGAAGGTGAGCTGGGAGACGCGCATCCCCGGCGAGAGCGCGACGGGCGCGGTGCCGAGGTTCGACAGTTCGAGCGTGATCTGACCTTTATAACCGGGGTCGCACAAGCCGGCGGTGTTCGACAGGAACACACCTCCTTTCCCGCCGAGGAAATTCTCTATGGTTCTGCCGTTAGGCTGAACTTCCAAGTCGTACGTGGGTTCGACACGGTCTGTCTCTTCGACTTCGACGACTTCCTCGAATCGAACGTCTTCACGAAGGATCTGATCGAGACGCCGCGTATTAGCACCGTTATCAGTATATATCTCGTGGAACCGCCGGAGCGTCTCACGTTTGACGGTATCGTACTGCTCATTCTCAACGTTTGAGATACTCGATTTCGACGAGTATCCCATCGCATCGGCGGCCTCGCTCATCGTCAATCCGGTCTCTTTCCGCAATTTGTGTAGCAGTTTGCTCGGAACTGGGACGTACTGACCGCGTTTGTGTGGATCAGTTGCGGTATCGACGGCGTGTTCAGTCCCGCTTGTCGTGACGTCGCTCATGGGGATGTAGGTCTCGCGCTCTCTGGAGTAGGTGGAACTGTGCAGTCCGAGCCGAGCAGCCAGATACATCGCACCGTCGGCGAGCGAATCGTTCGACGTGTACAGCGTATCCCTCGACTCTCGACGACAACCATCGCCGTCGAGGAGTCCCTCGTGCAGTCCGCGAAGTACCTCGGTTGGCCAGTTCCACGCTCGGTCCGGGATATCCTTCTCGCTTCCAGACCCGGCGAGTTCACGGATGACCTTCGACCACAGCGCCGAACATACCGTGAGTCGCTCGACGCCATTATCATCTTCTCGTCGGTGAATACTGGCGTCGTGTCCCTCGAACCACTCTTTGACCCGGTCGAGAAACGTGTTGTCCTTGTTTCCGAACTGGACCTGCTTCCGCCGGGCGGAACCCTCGGCGATGTAAAATCCGAGTACCCAACCGAACTCTGGGGTCAATTCGAGATTGCGGGACAGTCGGTAATCGCTCTGCTTGAACGCGATGTCCGCTTTTTCGGGAGCAGCCGCACTAGAGACACACGATAGCGGTGCCGCATTTCGCGAGTCGTAATGATGCCGTGACGGCTCCGCCACGTCGTCGGTCCAGACAACGTCTCCTATCCCGTCCGACGCGTACGCAATAACTTCGTCATCCCCTTCTAGCAGTGAGAGCAGATCGAGGGAGGATTCCTCCGTCGGAGATGCGGGAAGAACTCCCGGAACCATCACATGGGACCCTTCCGCGTCCTCGCTGGCTATTCGCGTAACACCGCCGTCCGCGTTGAGGGTGAACAGATTGTGATCTTTCGTCACTAACACCTCTCGCCCTGACTCGAGGGTGACGCGGTAGATCTGTTTTGTCGGATTCGTAATATAATCTGTCACGCGGTGTGTTCTCACTGTCAACGTCTCCGGGTCAAATGCGACCGCCCTTGCCGGTCGTTCGTTTTCGACGATATCGCCGATCTCGTAGAATCCGAACCCCTCGTCCGGCGTCCACAGGAACACCGTTTCGTCGTGCGGCAACGAGGCGTGGACGACGATCGCGAGCCGTCCGAGCGACGAGCGCCCCTCGACGTGCGCGACGAGGTCGTCGGGGATCTCGACGCGCTCCGTCGTCGTCCCGAGCACGAAGTCGCCGGGGTGGAGGATGAACTCGTCGCCCTCCGCGACGGTCGTCTCCGTGACGTACTCGCCGACCTCGTCGGCCTCGGTCGGGTGGATGCAGGGGATGTTGGTGCGCTGGAACTCCAGGAAGCGCTCGCCGAGCCGGAGGTCGACACTCGCGGGCTGGACCTGCTGGTCGACGTCGCCGAGCGGCTCGACCACGAGGTCCCCGTCCGCGAGCCGGTCGAGGATGTCCGCGTCCGACAGGATCATGTCGGGAGACGGTACTCGGTCGTCTTAAAAACTCCCGAATGCGTCGAGGAGCCTCGCGCGGGTCGTCGACGACCGGGCCCGTCCCTACACCGCCGCGAGCAGGAACACGAGGACGGCGAACGCGCCGGCGACCGTTCCCGCGGTCCCGCGGTCCAGGCCGTGGACCGCCTCCAGCCCGCCGGCGACGATCACCCACTGGATCGCGACGACGAGCGCCGAGACGGCGAGCAGGGGCGCGTCCATCGCCCCGATCGCGGCGACGATCTGGTTCGCGATCGCCTCGACGGTCTCGCCGTCGACCGTCGCCGTCGCGAGCGCGTACCAGATCGCGGCGAGCCCGGCGGCAAGTCGGATCACCTCCGGAACGAGCGCCCACGCCGCGATCGCGAACGAGTCGCCCACGGACCCGCTCCCGCCGGCCAGGCGCGCGCCGCCGTGGAGCGCGAGCGCGAAGATCGCCCACCAGATCGGCACTCCGAACAGGCCGTACCCGGCGTAGTCGCCGGTCGCGCGGCGCAGTTCCTCGCCGACGTCGACGTCGATCCGTTCGGGCCGGTCGCAGCGCTCGCCGATCAACGAGTCGTCGTCGCCGAACGACTCGCAGGTGGCCTCCGGCGGGCGGTCGGGGTTGTCGACGGTGACCTCCCGGTCGATCGTGGCGTCGAAGGCCACGCCGAGCGCGAGGACCCCGGCGACCGTCGCGGCGGTGACGAACAGGACGAGTCCGACCGCGACCGCGCCCGAGCGCGGTCGATCCCGCTCGAAGTGGCGGCGAGCGCCGTCGAGGAGCGAACCGACGCCTTCGGCGAGGGCGGCGAACGGGGAGGGCATGGCCGTGGGATCCGGGGGACGAAACAAGTGTCTTGTCCGTCCCGCCGGTTCGGAGCGCGGTCGCTCCCCGCGAGCGGGTCACTCGCGTTCGGTCTCAGTCTCGGCCTCGCGCTCTCCGTCCGTCTCGTCGTCGTCGCGCTCGGAATCCCCCTCGGCTGCGGCCTCCATGGCCTCTTTCCGGGCGCGGTCCGCCGCGAGCTCCCTGTCGATGTCGTCCTCGACGTATCCCATCGACTCCACGGTGACGACGTTACCGCCGCCGGGGTCGACGACCATCACCTCCTGGCCCTCCTCGATCTCGCCCTCGATCGAGCGGGCGGAGTAGTAGGGGTTGAAGCCGCCGCCGGTCAGCTTCACCTCGCCGCCCGAGGTCGTCACCGTCTCGGTGACGGTGCCGGTCTTGCCCTTCAGCGCGTCGCTGTCGCTGGTCTGTTGCTGGCCTTTCCCGCCGTACAGGTCGAACTCGTGGTAACCGTAGAAGGCGACCGCGCCGAAGACGAGCGTCAACAGGGCCAAGATGACGGTGAGCACCGCCCCCGTGACGCCGAGCGACGCCAGGAGGAGCCCGCCGAGCCCCGCCCCGATCAGCGCGATACCGACGACGATGAAGTTCGCGCCCGGGGCGAGCGCCTCCGCCATCGAGAGCAGCAGGCCGACCGTCAACAGCAGGAGGGGGAGCGTGTCCGGACTGAGCAGTCCGGACTGGAGGAGCGACCCGGACCACGAGAGCAGATCCATGTTCGGACGTACGGCCGCGTCGGTATAAGTGGTGTGCGAGCCCAGGATATCGGGGGCTCAGGTACCCGGCGCGACGCCCGCGAGTCGGCGTCGACTCAGAAGCCGAACAACAGCACGCCGACTCAGAAGCCGAACAACAGCACGCCGACCGTGACCGCGACGCCGAGCACGACGAACACGGCGTTCTCGACGTCGATCGATCCGGGCTCGATCGGCTCGTCCTCGGGGGTACCGGTGTCCTCCGTGATACCGTCCGGCCCGACGTCGTCGACGGCGAACCGCCACTGGCGCTCCTCACCGCCGTCGGCGCTTCGGGTCTCGTTCGCCCGACTTCGCGTGTTGCCGTCGGCGTCGTCGTCGGTTCCCATACCCGCCGGTAGGCGCGTCGGTGGTAAATGGCTGGCGGGTGGGACAGCGGCGCGTCGGCGGGGCCTGCACTCGCCCGAGGCGCGCACCGCTGGCGCGCGCGATTACCGCTGGCTCGCCGCCGCGATCACGTCGCCGTCGTAGACGATGCCGCGCTCGCCGTCGAGCGTGATCACGGTCCCGTCTGCGACGCTCTCTGGGAGCGTCGCGCCGGAGACCATCGGGACGCCGAGTTCGCGGGCCACGACCGCGGGATAGCCGGTCATCCCCTCGCGGGCGTCGATGATCCCCGCCATCGCGTCGAGGTCGCCCGAGAACTCGCCCTCGAAGCCGGGGCCGAGCGCGACGATCGACCCCTCGGGGATCTCGCTCAGGTCGCCGTCGTCGGTCCGGTGGACGGGGGCGGCGACGCGGCCCGCGACGGCCGCCTTCCCGGTCACGAGCGTCTCGGCCGCGACGTGGACCTTCAGCGTGTTGGTCGTGTTCGTCCCCTCTAACTCCGTCAGCATCCCGGAGAGCACGACCAGGGTGTCGCCGGAGGACGCGCCGCCGGTGTCGAGCGCGGCGTCGACCGCGTTGTCGAGGATCGTCTCCATGTCGTGGGCGTACTCCGTCAGCACCGGACGAACGCCCCAGGAGAGCGCGAGCTGTCGTCGGACGCGGTCGTCTGGCGTGGTCGCGACCACGGGGACGCCCGGGCGGAACATCGCCGTCTTGCGGGCCGTGAAGCCGGACTCAGACACCGCGACCACGGTCGACGCGCCGAGGTCGCGCGCGAGGTAGCGGGCCGAGCGCGCCAGCGCCTCGGTTCGAGAGCCCTCGGCGGCGGCCGGAACGCGCTGCTCGCGCGTCTCCGCGTACTCGTCGCTGGACTCGACCTGTCGGACGATCCGATTCATCGTCTCCACCACGTTCACCGGGTCGTCGCCGATCGCGGTCTCGCCCGAGAGCATCACCGCGTCCGTGCCGTCGAGGACCGCGTTGGCGACGTCCGAGGCCTCGGCCCGGGTCGGCCGCCGCGAGTGGACCATCGAGTCGAGCATCTCCGTCGCGGTGATGACCGGAACGCCGGCGTTGACGCATTTCCGGATGATCCGCTTTTGAATGACGGGCACGACCTCCAGCGGGCACTCGACGCCGAGGTCGCCGCGCGCGACCATCACGCCGTCCGCCGCGTCGACGATGCCGTCGAGGTTATCGACCGCGCCGGCCCGCTCGATCTTCGCGACGACGGGGATGTCGTCGCCCCCGCGCTCCTCCAGCTCGTCGGCGATCCGGTAGACGTCGTCGGCGCCGCGCACGAAGGAGGCCGCGACGAAGTCCGCGTTCGCCCGGACGGCCAGGTCGAGCTCGTCCTCGTCCGCCGGCGTGATCAGGTCGACGTCGATGGCGACCCCCGGGAGGTTGACGCCCTTACGCGAGCTGAGCTTCCCGCCGGAGACGACGGTGGCGACGACCGACTCGCCGTCGACCCGCTCGACGCGGCACTCGATCCGCCCGTCGTCGAGGAGGACCGTGTCGCCCGGCCCCGCGGTCGCGATGGAGTGGGTGAGCCCCACGCGGTCGGGCGTGGCGTCGTCGCCCTCGACGAAGGTCAGCTCGGAGTCCGTCGCGAGCGAGATGGGCTCCTCGAGCTCGGCGGTACGGACCTCTGGGCCCTTCAGGTCGACCATCACCGCGAGCGGGTCGTCGACCGCGTCGTCGACCGCGCGAGCCCGCTCGATGACCTTCTCGCGGTGGGCCGTCGTCCCGTGGCTGGCGTTCAGCCGGACGACGGACATCCCCGCGTCTGCGAGCGCGCGGATCGTGTCCCGGTCGTCCGACGCGGGACCGATCGTACAGACGATTTTGGCGTTGCGCATACCGCCGGATTCGGCGGAGGGGCGCAAAAAGGCACACGGTTGAGTCGGAGTCGAGTGAACGTTCGTGACCGATGTGCCAGCGCTGGGGTCGCAATCGGCGCCGATAACTACCGTTTTATTTCCCTCCACTCCTGAGAGCCGTAACAGATGCGCCGCCGCCGTCTCCTCGCCGCGGTCGCGGGCGCCACGTCGGTCGCCACCGCCGGGTGTAGCGACGACTCGGACGAGGAGATATTGGAGCCGCGGGCGGAGGTCGTCAGCAGCGAACTCGTGCGCGAACACGAGGGGACCGACGACGAGTCGGTCGCCGTCGAGGGCGTCATCGAGCGGACCAGCGACGAGGAGATCACGTACCTCGAGGTCCGGGTCCGCTTTTTCGACGCGGACGACGAGCTGTTGGACACGACCATCGAACAGGTGTCGGACATCGACGACGGCGACCGCTGGGAGTTCTCCGTCATGTTTCCCGACGTCGGTGAGCGCGCGGCGCTCGTCGACGACCACGAGGCCGAAGTCGTCAGGAATCCCTAACATGGACCGTACCGCCACCGACGACGGAACCCGCTCGCACCGCGGCGAACGACCTGCGTGCCCGGGGGGCGGGTCGTGACGCACGGGCGGACGCCCGACGCGACCGGCGACGACGCGGAGTCGCAGGCGATCCCGAACCCGTCCACCGAGGTGCGCGAGGACACGACGGACACGTCGATGCCGCCCTCGAACGTCGGGGACCAAACGATGGCGGAGCAGAGCGGCGTCACGTTCGCCGGCGAACTGATCAAGAAGGGGTTCGGGTTCCTCGTCGTCGCCATGATCACGCGGCTGGTGAGTCCCGGCGTCTACGGGCTGTTCGTGCTGTCGACGTCGGTGCTTCACCTCACGCAGGTGTTCGCCAGCGCGGGGTTACACCGGGCGATCGACTACTTCGTCCCGCAGTATCTCGACCGCGGCGAGCCCGGCCGGGCCCGCGGCGTGACGGTACAGGTGTTCGGCCTCCTGCTTCTGACCTCCGCGGTAACGGGGGTCGGCGTGTTTTTCGCCGCGGACGCGCTCGCGGCGGCGTTCGACGAACCCGGCGTCGCGACGGGGCTCCGAATGCTCGCGGTCGCGCTCCCGCTGTTGGCGGTTTTCAACGGGTTGATGGCGTCGTACAGCGGTATCAAGCGTCTCAGATACCGCGTGTACGTCCGCGACATCACCAGACCGACGGTGCGGCTGCTCGCGACGGTCGGGCTGCTCCTCGTCGGCTTCGGTCTCGTCGGAATCGTCGGCGGCTACATCATCGGCCTCGTCGTCGGGATTCTCCTCGGGATCGTCCTGCTGATTCGACGGGACGTCCTGAAGGGCGGCGAGACGGTGTTCACGTCCGTCCGCGAGATCCTCTGGTACGGCGTGCCGCTCGCGCTCGCGGGCGTCATCTTCGTGGTGATGGGACAGGTCGACTACTTCGTCGTCGGGTACTTCATGTCCTCGGACGACGTGGGCATCTACCGGATCGGGTACATGCTCGCGGCGAATCTCCTCGTCTTCTTCTCGTCGCTCGCGCCCGTGTTCAAGCCGCTCATCGCCGAGCGACGACAGGACCACGACGCGGTCGCCGAGCGGTATCAGACCGCGACGCGGTGGGTGCTCGCCCTCTCGTTGCCAATGGCCGCCGTCCTCGTGCTCGGAGCCGACGCGTACCTCTCGCTCGTGTTTACCCCGCAGTACACGGCGGCAAGCGGCGTCGTTCTCACCCTGGTCGTCGGGTACCTGGTGAGCGTGACCGCGGGGGGTCCCGGCGGAACGCTCCTCCAGGGGCTCGGCTACTCCCGGATGGTGTTCCTCAACTCCGCGCTCCTCCTGCTCGCGAACGTCGCGTTCAGCGTCCTCTTGGTGCCGCGGTACGGCATCCTCGGCGCGGGGGTCGGGACGATGCTCGCGCTGACGCTCTCCGGGACCGCCGCGCTCTTAGAGGTGTACCACTACCGGCGGATCCACCCGTTCACGCGCGAACTCGGCCTCGTCGTCGCCGCGTGGCTTCCCGCGCTCGCGGTCGGGGGGCTCCTCGTCACGCTCGTGTCGCACACCCTGGTAGTTGCCTTGGTGCTCCCGGTCGCCGTCGTCGGTACCTACGCGTTCGCCGGGCGGTCGCTCGGCGTCGTCACTCCCGCGGACGTCAAGATCGCCGAACACATCGTCCCGCAGTCGGTCGTCGACCGGGTCCGACGCGTCGCCGAGACGTAGCGGAACCAGACGACGGCGGGCGTGACGCGTCGGACGCGACTCAGTAGGCCACGCCCACGGCGACCGCCGTCGAGAGGACTCCGACGACGAGGAAGGCCCAGTTCGCTCTGGGATTCTTCGCCGGCGTCAGATCGAGGGAGTAGTGGGCCGTCGACAGCGGCCTGAAGGGGCGGATCCCCATCGGCGTGATCGCGTCTCCGGCGATGTGGGAACACAGCGACAGCGTCACCGCCCCGCCGACGAACGCGGGCGCCCACTGCGGGAGCCCGCGGCCGGCGTCACCGACGGCGAGTGCGACCGCGGCGAGGGCCCCCGCGAGCAGACCGACCGTGACCGCAAACGCGAGGGTGTGCGTCGGCCCGCGATGCGAGATCGGGAGCCGGTGGTCGGCGTCGGGGAGCGTGGCGGCGGCGACCGAAAGAGCGCCGCCGAGGAACGTCAGGTCGGGCTCGCCGATCGCGAGCGTCGCTCCCGCGACGGGGGCGTACGCGAGCAGGGCGATGCCGACGTGCCCACGCCAGTACATGCTCGATATCCGCTCATGCCGGATAAAAAGGCGTCGCCGGGGACGGACCGGTCGGGTCCGGGCGCTCGACCGAGCCGTCAGTCGTCCGCGGGAGCGGGCGCGTCGCCGGCGGAGAGCCGGACCGCGGGGCCGTCGACGCCGAGTTCGTCGAGCGCCGCCTGTGCGGCGCGCTTCCCCGAGACCAGCATCGCGCCGAACGTCGGCCCCATCCGCGGGAGGCCGTGGGCGGTCGCGACCGCCATGCCGGACGCGATCAGGCCGTCGTGGACGACGCCGGTGTGCTCGACGACCTGGTCCTCGCTCTCGCCGACCCACATCGAGTCGTGGCCGGGCGAGTCGTGCCCGGGGGCGCCGTACTGGTCGTCGCCCGTCTGGTCCATCCCGGTGTTGTGCTCCCTCGCGTGCTCGATGCCCGGCGCGGAGAGGACCCCGCGCTCGTCGAGCTTGCTGATCGCGACCGCGTCGTGGCCGGTCGCGTCGATCACGAGGTCGGACTCCACCGCGATGGGGTCGACGCAGGTGATCTCGCGCGGGAGGGCGTGGACCGGCGTCCAGTTCATCACGATCCCGCCGACGCGGTGGTCCTCGCGGACGACGAGGTCGGTGAACTCGGTCATGTTCTGGACGCGCGCGCCGGCGTCGCAGGCCGCCTTTATCAGCCCGGAGCAGGCCTCGGGGCCGGCCGCCGTGTAGAGGCCGTCGACGTCCTCGACCGGCTCGTAGTCGACGTCGAGGTCCTCGAGTATCTCCTGTGCGGGGTCCCGGACCGTCACGGTGTTCATGAGGAACCCGCCGAGCCAGAAGCCGCCGCCGAGGTAGTTGTTCTTCTCGACGATCATCACCTTCACGCCGCGCTCGGCCAGTTCCTTGGCCGCCATCAGCCCGGATGGGCCGCCTCCGATGACGATCACCTCCGAATCGGTGAACTCGAGGAAGCCGTCGGTCCACTCGTTCCCGATCGCTTTCGTTACGTCGGTCTCGCTCACGTCGCTGAAGCCGTCGAATCCGTGCATACAACTTAGTAATATTACTTAGTTGTAAAAGACGTTGCGGTCGGTACGCGGGTAACACCCCCAAGGCTCCGGCCGCTCACTTATAAACGGTCGCCGCTGGAGCGGCGGTGAACACCTCCGAAGCCCCAGCCGCTCGGCGATACGTGTCCGATGACTCGACGGTAAACACCCACAAAGCCCCAGCCGCGACGGCTCGGGGGCCTCGTTGCGCGCTTCGGTCGCTCACTCCGTTCGCTCCCTGCAGTGCTTACTTCGGCCGCCGTCGCCCTCGCGGCTGCCCCTTCGAGCCCCGCCCGCACCGCCGGAAATCGTTCCTGCTCGCTTCGCTGCGCGGGCTGCGACTTCCGTGCTCCCGCTCGCTTCGCTCGCGGGTCCGCGACCGCACCTCGCGCCTCCCCAGCCTCGCGGTTCGCGCTCTTCGAGCGCTCACCGCGTCCCTCGCGGGCTCCGAGCGGTCGGCGACGGCGACCGCTCGGAGGCGCGCCACCGCCTCATTCAGTTTATTTCCAGGTCGCCGTCGGGGGTCGTTCGTTCATATACTGTGTCGCCGTCGGCGCGACGCGTGCTCAACGCCGCTGCTTCTGTCGGGTCGGCGTCCCCCGTGACGCCCCCGACTCGTAGCCTTTTTACCCGCGCTGGCGGTAGACGGACTCACTATGGCTGAGGACAAGGCACGAAGCACCGGGAGTGCGGGCCGATTCGGCGCCCGTTACGGCCGAGTCTCCCGCAAGCGGGTCCAGGACATCGAAGAGGAAATGCGCAACGCGACCGTCGACGGCGACGACGTCACGCGCAAGGGCACCGGCATCTGGGTGAACGAGAAGACGGGCGAGACGTTCACGGGCGGGGCGTACCGCCCCGAGACCCCCGGTGGTCGGACCGTCCGCCGCTCCATCCGCGCCGCGCTCGCCGACGAGGAGTAGGACGATGAGCTACAAGTGCTCCCGCTGTAAGCGCGACGTCACCCTCGACGAGTACGGCGGCGTGCGCTGCCCGTACTGCGGCCACCGCGTCCTCCTGAAGGAGCGCGGCGGCGACGTGAAGGAAGTGAACGTCGAGTAACCGCCCGCTCCGCATCGACCGTGACGGCGTCCCGCACACACGAGACGGTCCTCTCGTTCGCCTACCCCTCCGAGCGGCGCGCGCGGCTCGTCGCCGCCGCGCTCGCGCCCGAAGTGGGTGAGATCGACGACGCCCGCTCGGCCGCGACCGTCTCCCGCGACGGCGACGCGGTCCGAGTCAGGGTCGCGGCAGACGACCTCGTCGCCCTCCGCGCCGGCGTCAACAGCTGGTCCCGGCTCGTCGAGGTCGCGGAGCGAGTCGGAGCCCGGTGAGGTCGCGGAGCGAGGCGGCTCCGGAACCGTCCCCGGACGGCCGGCGATTCGGTCCGATCATCGCCCGATATCCGGTTGTTCGCGGTCTCTCGCGGGCCGTGAGGTCGACAGGCGAGAAGACGTGGGTTTTTCCGTCCGGGTCGCCTCGCTTCGCCCATGCAAGGGAACATGCCGCCCGAGGCACAGGAGAAGATCGAGGAGCTGCAGGAGCTGCAGGAGACCGCACAGCAGGTCGCTCAGCAGAAGGAGCAGGCGCAGACCGCGCTCAACGAGTCGAAAACGGCGCTCGACGCCCTCGAGGACGTCGACGAGGACGCCGGCATGTACCGCGAGATCGGCGAGGTCCTCGTCGAGACGGACTACGAGTCCGCCTACGACGACCTCGAGAACAAGGTCGACTCGCTCGAGGTCCGCGTCGAGCAGCTCCAGAAGCAGGAGGAGCGCGTCGAGGAGCAGTTCGACGACCTGCAGGGCGAGCTCCAGCAGATGCTTCAGGGCGGCGCCGGCGGCGGTCCGATGGGCCCGGGCGGTCCGGGCGCGGGCGGCGCGTAAGCGAGCGATGAGCGACGAGCCGACGGACGAGGAAGTGGTCCGCACCGCGGCCGAAGCCGCGGAGGGCGTCGTCTTCGCCCACTACGACCAGTCGGCGGTGACCGACCTCGACGTCACGGTGACGTTCGAGGACGGCGTGCTCGACGTCGACGTCTACCTGAACGCGCCCGACGACCCCGACCCCGACGCGGTCGCCCGCGAAGCCGCCGAGACCGCCGGCGAGGCGGTCGACGAGCTGTTCGGGGAGTAGGCGGCCGATTTCTCGCGTTTTTGCGTCCGACGAGTCCGCGACCACTGACGACGAGTCCACGGTGAGCGACGTCGAGGCCAGCGGCAGCGACGAAGTCGGTCTCGACGCCGAAATTGACGGTCGCGAGCGGCGCGGTTCGGGCGGATCCCCCCTCCTATCGGTAACTATTAATCGTGTTATTGAGTACCATTAGCATATGTCATCCAGCTACGGCGGTCGATCTGCGTTCGAGCGGCTCCGGACGCGGCTCGACGAACGGCCGCACGCCTGCGAGGAGTGCGGGTTCGTCGACGGCGAGTGCGAGTGGGAGGCGGTCACCTCCGGCGCGACCGTCGAGTACCGCCGAGAGTGCCCGAGCTGCGGGACGGAGCACGTCCGGCGGTACCGGCTCTGAGCCGAACCCGGAGGCTTCGCCGCGATGTACGACGAGATCCTCTGTCCGACCGACGGGAGCCCCGGAAGCGACGCCGCCGTGGAGCACGCGTGTTACCTCTCCAGGCTGGCTGACGCGCGGATCCACGCGCTGTTCGTGGTCGACGAGACGATCGCGGGCGCCGACGGCTGGGACGTGGTCGTCGAGCGCGAGGAGGAGCGCGGCGAGCGCGCGCTCGACGCCGTCGTCGCCGCCGGCGCGGAGCGGGGGGTCCCGGTCGAGAGACACCTCCGGCGCGGCCGTCCCCACGAGGAGATACTCGACGCCGCGAGCGACTACGACGCCGACCTGATCGTGATGGGGACCCACGGCCGGACCGGCGTCGGCCGGTTCCTCGCGGCCGGATCGGTCGCCGAACGGGTCGTGAGACACAGCGAGACGCCGGTGTTGACCGCGCGGCTACAGGAGTGAGCGGCCGGAGGAGTGAGCGGCCGGAGGGGTGAGCGGGTAGGGGAGCGATCGAGAGGATGTCAATCCGACTCGCAGACGGCGACGAAGTTCTCGAAGACCTCCTCGCCGCGCTCGGTGTGTGCGACCTCCGGGTGCCACTGGACGCCGTACAGCCCCGCCTCGACGTTCGACATCGCCTCGATGTCGCAGACGTCGGAGGTCGCGGTGCGGACGAACCCCGGCGGGAGCTCCGTCACCTCGTCGGCGTGGGACGCCCAGACGCGGGTCTCGGGCGCGAGCGACCCGACGAGCGGGTCATCTTCGTCGGTGATCTCCACGTCGACGTCGGCGTAGCCGCCGTAATCGCCGCCGCCGACCTCCCCGCCGAGTTCGGTCGCGATCAGCTGCATCCCGAGGCAGATGCCGAACACGGGGACGTCGAGGTCGAGGTAGTCCGGCGCGTTGCCGACGCGGTCCATGTCGGGACCGCCGGAGAGGACGATCCCGTCGGCCTCGACCTCGTCGGCGGGCGCGTCCGCCGAGACGATCTCGGTGTCGACGCCGATGTCGCGGAGCGCCCGCCGCTCGAGGTGCGTGAACTGGCCGTGGAGGTCGATGACGACGATCCGGGTCATGACCCCGATTGACGGCTCCCGCACAAAAACGGCTCGGAACGAGGCGCAGTATCGTGGTGGTTTCGGCTGTCGGGATGTCTTTTTAATGCACAAACGCGGATCGATCAGAGGGTTACCGCCCGCGCAAAGGCCGAGCGGAGAGCGTGACCCTCCGCTCACAGGTCGACCGGACCGCTCTTCGTGAACTCCCGGAGCAGCACGGTCGCGTACGACCCGCTCGGAAGCGCGAACCCGAACCGGGGGTCGCCGTCGTCGAACGACACGTCGAGGTCGGTGCGCAGGAGGATCGCCCGCCGGGTGCCCGACGAGTCGAACTCCCCCGGGAGCGCGAAGTCGCCCGGCTCAATCCCGGCGTCCGCGAGGACCTCGCGTTCTATCTCGCCCGGCTCGCCGTCGCCGAACTCGGTCTCCGTGCCGACGAGCGGGGCGGTGACGAACGCCCGCCCGCGCTCGCAGTGGCGCGAGACGACGGAGACACGGTCGACGTCGACCGGTTGGAGCCGGTCAGTGTCCGGCACGTACAGCTCGCCGGGGGCGTCGCCGTCGGCGAAACAGACCACGTCGCCGGCGACGGGGCGGTCGAACGGGAGCCCCCGACGGAGCCGCTCGCTCACGACTCGGTTGAAGAGGAAGGACTGGGCGGCGTTGACGAACAGCCGCTGGAGGTTCGACGGCACGGCCTCCAGCGCGTGCCACCAGTCGTCGTGGTCGGGCGGCGCGTCGGGGTCGACGCCGCGGTCGGCGAGCCGGTGGACCATGGAGCGCTCGAACCGGAGCTTCCCGGGAATGGCGTCGAGACAGGCGCTCCAGTCGCCGTCGCCGGTGCCGTCTGCGGCGGAGCGCTCAGCGTCGTCGACACCGGCTCCGACCTCCCCGCCGGCGACGTCGGCGTCCACGCCGAACGCCGCGTCGACGCGATCGCGCGCGGCCCGGGTGTCGTCGGGTTCCGTCTCGGCGGGGTTGCCCGCGTACAGCCGGACCGCCTCGCGCGGGTCGTTCCGGGCGATCGCGAGCCCGACGACGTGGGTCACGGGTCGCCGGCTGCCGAAGCGCTGCTGGCCGAAGTAGTTCGGCACGCCGACGGTCGCCCCCGTGGGAGAGTCGCCGTCGAAATCGTCTCCGTCCCCGCCCGCGAACGCGGCGAGGTCACGCACCGCGTCGGCGACGCGCTCGGGGGCTCCCTCGACCGCGTCTGCGACGCGAATGTCGAAGGCGTTGCCGGCGAGGTCGCCGAACGAGAGCCGCCGTCCGGCCCGTCCGAGCGGTTCGATGTCGGCGCCGCGGATCGCGGGGAGGTCGTCGGGGTCGACCTCGCGGAGCGTGAACAGCTGGGTCGTGACGGCGCGTTTGTCCTTCGTTCCGGCCCACGAGACGCGCTCGCGGCTGATCCCGAGAGCGTCCGAGATCCGGCGCGCGAAGTCGTTCGTGTCCCAGTCGCGCAGCGTGACGCGGACGACCAGCTCGGGGTAGCTCCCCGGGTCGGCCCCGAGCGGCTCGGGGTCGAACGCCTCCAGCTCGCGGACCCGGAAGTCCTCGGGCGAGGCGCGGAGCCGGCCGCCGATCCCGTCCGCGTCGCTGACGTAGTACTCGATGCCCACCGCGCGCTCGGTCGGGTGCGCTTCGCGGAGTCCGTGTGCGGGGGCCATCTAGTACAGCGAGAGGTCGCCGGTCACGCGGTCGACGCTCTCGTCGCGGGCCGGGCCGACCGCGAGCGCGGTGACGGTCCCCGGCTCCAGCTGCGTGTGACCCGCGTCTCGGACGATGGCGTACGGGAGCCCCTCTCTGTCCGCCTTGTCGGCCAGCTCGAACAGCTGGCTCTCCGAGTCACCTTTTAAAACGACCTTCTTCTGTCCCTCGCCCTGCCACTTCTTTCGGGCGCGTCGCCCGGCGTCCTGGTACGCCGACAGCGACGCGTGCGCGACCTGCGCGGCGAGTTTCCCCTCGCCCATGCCGATGTCCGTCCGCGCCACGATGGCCTGTTTCATGCCCCGATCCACCGCCGCCGCGGGTTTAGCGCTTGTCTCTCGACCGGACCGGAGGCTAGGGGGACTGAAAATGCGTGAAAACGGATTCGGACCGCGCGGCGGTCGTTCGACTCAGTCGTCGGCCGGCGCCGTGCCGCTGCGGGAGGCGGAGCCGAGGCCGGACGCCATGCCGGAGACGATGCTCTCGTTGTCGGCGACCCAGCGGAGCAGCAGGAACGCGAAGAGGTACTTCGCGATGATGTCCATCCCGCTGTACGCCCACGAGGTGATGGCGACGTCGAGCACCGCGAGCCCCTCGGCGCCGAGCGCCCAGAAGATCGGGTAGCCGAGCCAGAGGACGACGGTGAGGATCTTCAGCGTGTTGAAGATCTCGGCGGTGCCGGCGATCTCGGCGTCCCGCGCCCACTCAGCGAGCAGGATGTACAGGACGACGACGAAGAACGCGCAGCTGATGACGTACCACACCCAGCGCAGCAGGTAGGAGGACGTGGTCAGCGCGGCCGCGAGACCGGTGACGCACATCCCGATGTCGGCCACGACGGCCGTGAACAGCTTCGTCATGTTCGAGCCGGCCAGCAGGCCGAGCGCGATCAGGATCATCGGCGTCGACAGCGCCCACGTGAGGTACCGTCCCCACGGCGTGAGCACTTCTTGGCCGGCCAACGCGTGCCCGGCGGGCATCTCGAGGAAGCTCACCGTGAGCCCGGAGACGAGACCGGTGTAACTCGAGATGGACACCAACGGCACCATCAGCGTGGCGACGAAGATCAACTGAGCCCGCGGGTCCTCGACGTTCCGTCCCATGTACACGAACAGGAGGATCGACAGGCCCGCGAGGGCGATGTTTATCCAGAGCGAGGAGGCCAAGAGCCCGTTCTCTTGGATCGCTTGGAACACTTCCGTCTGGGTCATTTCTAGCGGGACCATTCCGCTCGCCAGTAAGTCGGCCGCTGCTGTTTCGATCATGCTTCGCTTGCAATTACGACACCAGGTAATTAAACACACCAACCTGACAGGTAAGGGTCCGGCCGATCTCGTCGGCGACGCGGATCCCTCGAGCCGCTCCGAGGGGTCCGTCGGACGAGACCGTCCGTTCCGTTTATCGCTGGGACCTCACCGCCCGACGAGCGGAAACCCGTCGAGGAAGCCGCCGGCGACGTCGGTCGCGACGGCGTCGGCGCAGTGTTCGCCGCTCAGCAGGCACATCGGCACGCCGATGCCGGGGTTGCTGCTCCCGCCGACGTAGTAGAGCCGGTCCACCCCTCGGACCCGCGGGCCGGGCCGGAGCGGTCCGGTCTGCGTCACCGTGTGCGCGAGGCCGAGCGCGCTCCCGCCCGGGCGGTCGAACCGCTCCGCGAACTCGGAGACGCACGCCGACTCCTCGACGACGATCCGGTCGCGGAGGTCGGTCCCCGTGTACGACGACACCGCGTCGAGGACGCGCTCCCGGAACGCGGCCCGTCGGTCGGGTCCGTCGTCAAGGCCCGGCGCGAGCGGCACGAGCGTCACGACGGCCTCGTGGCCGTCGGGCGCGACCGCCGGGTCGGTGCGGGAGGGCACGTTCACGTACACCGTGGGGTCCTCGGGCCACGCGGGCGACTCGAAGACGGCGTCGAAGTGGGGCCGCCAGTCGGTCGGCAGCGCGAGCGTGTGGTGCGCGAGGGAGTCGAGCGAGCCCTCGACCCCGAGGTACAGCAGGTACGCGCTCGGTCCGTACGTCCGGCGGCCCCAGTAGTCGCCGACTCGCCGCACCGCCCCGTCGGGGAGGAGCTCGCGCTCGACGTGCTCGGGCGGCGCGTTGCACACGACCCGGTCGTGAACGTAGCGGTCGCCGCCCAGCTCGACGGCGACCTCGTCGGACCCCGGATCGATACCCGTGACGGAGACGCCGGTGTGGACGTCCGCCCCCCGCTCCGTCGCCACCGACTCGATCGCCTCGATCACCTCGTACATGCCGCCGAGCGGGTAGTACACGCCGAGTCCGAAGTCGACGTGGCTCATCAGCTGGTACAGCGCCGGCGTGTTGTACGGCGACCCGCCGAGGAACACGAGCGTGTACTGGAGCAGCTGGCGGAGCTTCGGGTGCTCGACGTACGACGAGACGTGCTCGTCGAGCGTGTCGAGCAGGTTGAGCTTGCGGCCGCCGGCGAGGACGTCCGTCGACAGGTAGTCGCGGAGTCGCGAGCGACCCGGCCGCACGAAGCCCCCCATCCCGACCTCGTAGGCCGTCTCGGCGTCGTCGAGGTACCGGCGGAGCGCGTCGCCCGCCCCCGTCTCGTAGGACTCGAACAGGTCCGCCGCCGCGTCGGGGTCCGCGGGGACGTCGACCTGGTCACCGTCGTCCCAGAACACGCGGTAGTGAGGGTCGAGCCGCTCCAGCTCGTAGAAGTCGTCCGGCGCGTGTCCGAACCGCTCGAAGAAGCGCTCGAACACGTCCGGCATGAGGTACCACGAGGGACCGGTGTCGAATCGGAACCCGCGCCGTTCGAGTCGGCCGGCGACGCCGCCGACGCGCTCCTGACGCTCGTACAGCGTCACTTCCGCCCCGGCGTCGGCGAGGTGCGCGGCCGCCGAGAGCCCGCCGACCCCCCCGCCCACGATGCCGATCGAGACCTCGTCGAGCCCACTCGCAGTCATCGTCGAGAGAAGGGGCTCCCACCGGGAGAGTCGTGTCCCTCCCACGACGGGGTTTTATAAATAGGAGCGCCGCGCGTCACCCGCAGACGTACTCGTTCGGGAGCGTTCTTTTACCGGTCCGTGGACATGATTTGATCATGTCGCGGAGGTCACGTCGCTCGTTGCCCGCCGACGGGGTCGCTGATCCGTCCACCGACGGCTCCGCCGATCCGTCCACCGACGACGCCGCCGATCCGTCCACCGACGGCTCCGCCGATCCGTCCACCGACGACGCCGCCGATCCGTCCACCGACGACGCCGCCGACCGCGACGGGGCGCCCGCCGAGGGCCGCAACGGAGCGACCACCGGTGGATCGCGTGGCGTCCGCGCGCGACTCGCCGTCCACGACCCGCCGCACGCGCCGGTCGCCGAGGCGCTCCCCGACGGGTCGGTCGCCACCGACGTGGAGCGCGTTCGCGTCGACGACGCCGTCGTCTCGGAGTTCCGCACCGAGAGGCGGATCGGTACCGAGCCCGTGTTCGCGGCCGACGGCGAGTACGTCTACCGGGTCCGGAGCCCGGCGACGGCGCAGTACCCCTGCCGGTCGATCGAGTCGCTCGGCCATCCGGTCTCGGACGTCAGGGTGCGGACGAACCCCGACCGGATACTGCTCACCCTCTCGTTGCCCTCCGTCGACCCGATCGACGAGATCGTCGCGGCCGTCGAGGCGACCGGCGCGTCCGTCACGCTCGACCGCCTCACTCGCTCCGGCGGGTCCGGCGAGTGCGACCCGGTCGTCATCGACCGGGGCCGGCTCACCGATCGACAGCGCGAGGTCGTCCGGACCGCCCAGCGGCTCGGGTACTTCGAGTACCCCCGCGAGACCGACGCGGAGGCGGTCGCGGCCGCCGTCGGGATCACGCGCTCGACGTTCTCCGAACACCTCGCGGCCGCCCAGCGGCAGGTTTTCGGCGAGTTCGTGGACCCGTGACGCACGCCCCGGGGCGCCGCGAGGGGTCGCGCGACGTGACCGCGAGGCGCTCGCGCGCTCGTTCGTGTATCGCCCGCGGGCGGCGGGCGATTCCCGCGCGGTGGGGTGAACCGCGATATTGAAACGACTGAAACCCCGAGAGCAGGTATGCATCGCAGACGGTTCCTCCGGCGGGTCGGCGTAGCCGGGCTCGGCACCGGGGCGACGGCCGCCCTCGCCGGGTGCGCCGGCGTCGGCGGCGACCCCGGGTACGACGTCGGGATGGTCGCGTCCGGATATCGACCCGCGGAGCTGACCGTGGCCGTCGGCGACACCGTCGTCTGGGAGAACACGAGCTCGCGAACGCACACGGTGACCGCCTACGAGGGGGGCATCCCCGACACGGCCGAGTACTTCGCCTCGGGCGGCTACGGCAACGAGGTGGCCGCCCGCGAGGCGTGGTCATCCGACTTCGGCGGCGCGCTGGAGACCGGCGACCGGTTCTCGCACACCTTCGAGGTCGCCGGGCGCTACGACTACGTCTGTATCCCCCACGAGACCGGCGGGATGTACGCGACCGTCCTCGTGGAGGAGTGACGTGCGCCCGCATCGCCCCGGACCGTCGGCGTCGCGCCCGACGAAACCCATTACCGCCCGCGACACCAACCCGCGGTAACTGACACACATGAACGTCTCGACGCTGCTGGGGACCGACGTGCTCCTGTTCCTGGCCATCGGGCTGCTCGCCGGCGCCCACTGCATCGGCATGTGCGGGCCGCTGGTCACGGTGTACGCCGGTCGGATGCGCGACGGCGGCGGTCGGACCGACGGCGGCGGCGCGACCGCGGGTTCGACCGACGCCTCCCGCGGGGGCCACCTGACCACCTACGAGGTCCGCCAACACGCGCTGTTCAACCTCGGACGCGCGACGAGCTACACGCTCATCGGCGCGGCGCTCGGCGCGCTCGGCGGGGTCGTCCTCGTCACCACGGCGACGCTGACGGGCGCGGCGGAGGTCGTCCGCGGCGTCGTCGGCCTCGGCGTGGGCGCGGCCGTGATCCTCGTCGGGGTCCGGTACGCGCTCGGCGGCGCGACCGGCGGGATCCACCTCCCGGGGCTCGAACGGGTCACCGGCTGGCTCACCGGCCACGTCGACCGGCTCGCGAACGGCCCCGGCATCGTCGGGCTCGGCGCGGTCCACGGGCTCCTCCCCTGTCCGATCCTCTACCCGGCGTACCTCTACGCGTTCGCCAGCGGTTCGGCGGTCAGCGGCGGGGTCGCGCTCGCGGCGCTCGGCGTCGGCACGATGCCCGCGGTGTTCCTCTACGGCACCGTGATCGAGGGGGTCGACGCCGTCCACCGGCGCCGGGTCCACCGGCTGCTCGGCGTCGCGTTCGTCGCCCTCGGCTACGTCCTGTTCGCGCACGGCCTGATGTCGGTCGGAATCCACGTGCCGCATCCGCGGCTCCCGTTCTGGAACCCCCTCGACGCCGGGACGATGGGGGGGATGTGACGATGAGCGCGCCCGACTGCACCCTGTGTGAGCTCCCGACCGACGGCGTCGACGTGGTCGACGACGAGGGCAACGAGTTCTGCTGTCCCGGCTGTCGGGACGTGTACGCGGCCCTCGGCGACGTCGACGTCGACGCCGACGCGGTGCGCGAGCGGCGGCAGGCGGGCGGGGAGGGCGAAGACGGGGGAGGCGACCCCCGAGACGAGGTCCCCGCCCACCACGAGGCGGCGTTCCTCGAAGTGGACGGGATGCACTGCGCGACCTGCGAGGCGTTCATCGAGACGGTCGCCACCCGGACGGCGGGCGTCAGCGCCGCCAGCGCTAGCTACGTCACGGACACCGTTCGGATCGACCACGACCCGGACGATGTCTCCGTCGACGACCTCTCCGAGGCGGTCAGCGGGCTCGGCTACAGCGCGTACCCCCGCGACGACGCCTTCGCGCGCCGGCAGGCGGACAACATGGCGACGGCGCGGCTCGCGGCCGGCGTGCTCGTCGGGATGGCGGTCATGCTCCAGTACATCGTCATCATCTACCCGACGTACTTCGCGTTCCCGTTCTACGACGAGCGAACCCTGGAGTACCTCAACCAGGCGATGTCGTCGTCGTCGGGGACGTACTTCTTCATCGTGATCGCGGTCCTGACGACCGTCGTCCTGCTTTTCACCGGCAAGCCGATACTGCGGGGGGCGTACGTCAGCGCGAAGACGCGGTCGCCGAACATGGACCTCCTCGTCGCCATCGCGGCGGTGAGCGCCTACGTGTACAGCACCCTCGCGGTGATCTTCGTCGAGTCGCCGTCGATCTACTACGACGTGACGGTCGCGATCATCGTGATCGTCACCGTCGGCAACAGCTACGAGGACTCGATAAAGAAGCGCGCGACCGAGCTCCTCTCCGATCTCACCGCGGTGCAGGTCGACAGCGCCCGGCGGATCGTCGACGGCGGTGCGGCGGTCGCCGCCGAGGGCGAGACGGGCCCGGACGCGGCCGCCGGTGCTAGCGACGCGGCCGTCGGTGCCGGCGAGACGGAGGAGGTCGCCATCGACGCGCTCGAACCCGGCGACCGGCTCCTCGTGCGAGCCGGGGAGCGCGTCCCGGTCGACGGCGAGGCGGTCGCGGGCGACGCCGCGGTCGACGAGTCGGTCGTCACCGGCGAGTCGATGCCGGTCCGGAAGACTCCCGGCGACGACGTCGTCGGCGGCTCCGTCGTCGCGGACGGCTCGCTGACGGTCGCGGTCGGGCCGGACGCGAGCTCCAGCCTCGACCGCGTCGCCGAGCTCGTCTGGGACCTCCAGAGCGGGAACCACGGCGTCCAGAAGCTCGCCGACCGGCTGGCGACCGTCTTCGTCCCGGTCGTCCTCGGGGTGGCGGTCGTCGCCGCCGCCGCGAATCTGGCGCTCGGCAACGGGGTCACCGAAGCGATGCTCGTCGGGCTCACCGTGCTGATCGTCTCGTGTCCGTGCGCGCTCGGGCTCGCGACCCCGCTCGCGGTCGCCGCGGGGATCCGCGACGCGCTCGAACGGTCCATCGTGATCTTCGACGACACCGTCTTCGAGCGGGTCCGCGACGCGGAGACGGTCGTCTTCGACAAGACGGGGACGCTCACCACCGGCGAGATGGAAGTGATCCGCGCCGACGTCGACGACGACCTGCTCCGGCTCGCCGCCGCGCTGGAGGAGCGCTCGGCGCACCCGGTCGGGCAGGCGATCGCCGCGGCGCGTGCGAGCGCGGACGGGGGCCCGGGGGATACCGGCGCGTCTCCCGCGCCGGCCGCGGTCGCCGACGGCGGGACGGCCGAATCGGCGTCGCCCGCCGACGGGCCCGACGCGGCCGCCGGAGACGGCGCCCGCGAGACGCTCGCCGTCGAGCGCTTCGAGAGCCACGCCCGCGGCGTCTCCGGCGTCGTCTCCGGCGTCGAGGTCGTCGTGGGGCACCCCGCCCTGTTCGACGAGCGCGGCTGGACGGTGCCGGACGGGATCCGCGAGGCGGTCACCGAGGCGCGCGACGTGGGGCGGGTCCCGGTCGCCGTGGGCCGCGACGGCGCCGCCGAGGGCGTCGTCGTGGTCGGCGACGAGCTGCGCGAGGGGTGGGAAGAGACGGTGACCGCGCTGGACGACGCGGGCGTCGACGTGGTCGTGCTGACGGGCGACGACGAGCGCGCGGCGACCGTGTTCCGCGATCACGACGCGGTCTCCTCGGTGTTCGCCGGCGTCCCGCCCGAGGGGAAAGCCGAGACGATAGAGCGGCTGAAGGCGAGCGGGCTCACGGTGATGGTCGGCGACGGGACCAACGACGCCCCGGCGCTCGCCGCCGCAGATCTCGGCGTCGCGCTCGGCGGCGGGACGGCGATGGCGGCCGACGCCGCCGACGTGGCGATCGTCGACGACGACCTCGGCTCGGTCGCGACCGTCTTCGAGCTCTCGCGGGCGGCCGGCCGGCGCGTGAAGGGGAACATCGGCTGGGCGTTCCTGTACAACGCGGTCGCCATCCCGCTCGCGGTCACCGGCCTCCTGAACCCGCTGTTCGCCGCGCTCGCGATGGGCGCCTCCAGCCTGCTCGTCGTGACGAACTCCTCGCGGGCGCTGCTGGAGTGACGGCCGACGAGCGGGCTGGAGGCGCTCAGTACATCAGCACGACGGTGAGGAGCCATCCGACCCCGACGGCGACCGACGCGGCGGTCGGCGACCGGGTCGGTTCGGTCGGCGGATTTCGAAAGAGGATCTCGTAGAGGATGAGCGTGGACACGAGGCTCCCGCCGGCGAGCCCCTGATGAATCGCGACGGCGGGATGGACGCTCGTCGCTGCACCGACGACCGTCGCGGCGGCGATCGCCGCGAGCAGCCAGTCGTAGTAGCTCACCATTCCTCAGGCGAGACTTGTGATTCAGCTGTGAAATATCGCCCGACGGTCCCCGCGAACCGAGAACGGGACGCGCGGACCGGTCGGAACCGCAAGCGACTTTCCGCTCACCGGAGTAGTCCCGATCATGTCACAGCGACAGCAGTCCTTCGACGTTCCGACCCGCGACGGGATGCCCGTGCTCGGGCTCGGCACGTGGGAGAACGACGACCCCGCGCAGTGTACCCAGTCGGTGGCGACCGCGCTGGAGACCGGGTACCGCCACGTCGACACCGCGCAGATCTACGGCAACGAGGCCGCGGTCGGCGACGGGATCGCCGCGGCCGACGTCGACCGCGACGACGTGTTCCTCGCGACGAAGGTGTGGATCGACCGGCTCGCGCCCGAGGACGTGATCGCGTCAACCCGCGAGAGCCTCGAGAAGCTCGGCACGGAGTACGTCGACCTGCTGTACGTTCACTGGCCGGCGGGCGCGTACGACCCCGCGGAGACGCTGCCCGCGTTCGCGGAGCTCCGCGACGACGGGCTCGTCGACCGGATCGGCGTCTCGAACTTCGAACCGGAGCACCTCAACGCCGCGACCGACGCGCTCGGCGAGGCGCCGTTCGCGAACCAGGTCGAGATGCACCCGCTCCTCCGGCAGGAGGAGCTGCGCGAGTACGCCGCGGCCAACGGCGTCGAGCTCGTCGCCTACTCGCCGCTCGCCCGCGGGAAGATCCTCGACGACCCGACCGTCGGCGAGATTGCCGAGGAGCACGACGTCAGCGCCGCGCAGGTGAGCCTCGCGTGGCTCCGCGAGAAGGGCGTCACCGCCATCCCGAAGGCGACGAGCGAGGACCACATCGCCGACAACTGGGCGAGCCTCGGGCTCGAGCTGGACGATCAGGACGTGGAGACGATCGACGACATCGGTCGGACCGACCGCCAGCTGAACCCGGACTTCGGCCCGAACTGGTAGCCGGACCGCGTGCGGCGCCGTCCCGTCGGAAACCGATACCGGTCCGCGTCGCTCCCGTCAGTTCCCGCCGGCGTCCCGCTGTTGGAGCCCGGTCCACTCTTCGACCTCGAATCGGTATCCGCGGACGCCGCGCATCGGATGCGCGGACGAGAAGACGTTCGGGTGCCACGCGTTCTCCATCGCGCTCCGGAGCTCGTCCCACTCCCCCTCCTCGACGGCGGCGATCCGGCCGGTCAGCGAGACGCTCTGCCAGTCGTACATCGATCCGGCGCGGTAGACGAGGAACCGACCCCGTCCCGCCTCTGTCACGAGGGTCTCCTTCCGGCTCTCGGTCCCGAACAACAGGAAGACGAAATACAGCGTCGCGTCCCCGTCGAAACCGAACGAGATCGGAATGAGGTACGGGAGGTCGCCGGTCGGGAGGCCGAGCGTTCCGACCCCCTCCGCTTCGAGGAGCTCCCGCATCTGGCCCTCGCTCATCGAATTCGCCGTGGACTCGGCGATCGCATCGATGCTCATAATAGTTAGTCACAGTCTTGCGTGATAAGGCTACTGCGGCCCGCTCCCGTCGTCGTCGGGGGGCCGTCCCGGCGCGCGGCGACGGGGCGAGGTCGCCGGTCTCGCGCCGCTTCGCTCTCCGGCTCTCGTCGGACTCCCCTTCTCAGACGTACTCGGCGAGGAAGTCCACGATCGCCCGGTACGCCTCGATGCGGTTCTCCAGCTTCGCGAAGCCGTGCCCCTCGTCGTCGAAGATCAGCTTCCGCACGGCGACGCCCTGCTCGCGCGCTTCCTCGACGATCTGTTCGGCCTCGCCCACGGGCACCCGCGGGTCGTTCGCGCCGTGGAGGACGAAAAGCGGCGACTCGATCGCCTCGATGTTGTTGATCGGCGAGATGGATTGGAGGAACTCCCGGTCCTCCTCCAGCGAGCCGTACTCGGCCTCCCGGAGCTCGCGGCGCCAGTCGCCGGTGTTCTCGAGGAAGCTGACGAAGTTCGCGATGCCGACGATGTCGACGCCGGCGGCCCACAGCTCGGGGAACTCGGTCAGCGCGGCGAGCACCATGAACCCGCCGTAGGAGCCGCCCATCGCGACGACGCGGTCGGGGTCGACCTCCGGGTGGTCGTGGAGCCACTCGACGCCGGTCCGGACGTCCGCGACCGAGTCCATCCGGTTCTCCACGTCGTCGAGCGCGGAGTACGCTTTGCCGTACCCGGAGGACCCGCGGACGTTGGGCTCGAACACGGCGTACCCGTTGTTCAGCAGGTACTGCTTGACCGAGGCGAACGAGGGGCGGCGCTGGGACTCCGGGCCGCCGTGGATGTCCACGACGACGGGGTAGCCGCCCTCGGGCGGGTCCGTCTCCGGGACGGAGAAGAACGCGGGGATCTCCCGGCCGTCGAACGTCGGGTAGTGGACGAGCTCGGGATCCACGAACGTGTTCGGCGGGATCCCGGCGGTCGAGGCGGCGGTCCAGCGCTCCGTCTCGCCGGTCTTCGCGTCGACGACGTACACGTTCGGGTTGTGAGCGCTCCCGGCCGCGGTGATCGCGAAGCGGTCGCCCTCCGGCCCGAAGCTCACCCCGCCGGCGACGCCCTCGGGGAGGTCGGGAGCCGGGAAGGGGTCGATCCGGTCGGGCTCGACGAGCTCGCCGACCGTGATCTCGGTGTACCCGTCGACGTTCCGAGAGTAGACGACGCGGCGGGACTCCTCGTGGACCGCGACGCCGTCGACGTTCCAGCCGTCGTCGCCGCCGGGCTTCACGGGGGAGTCGTCCTCGTCGTCATCGTCCGTCGCACGCCGCCCCGCCCCGGAGGCGACCAGCGAGAAGTCGCCCGTCTCGAGGTGCAGCCGCTCCAACCGGAGCGTGTCGCTGTCGCGGTCCGTGACGAGGTACAGCGATTCGCCGTCCGGTCCCCACTCCGGACTGGCGTACCGGACGTCCCCCTCGTGTGGCGTGTGGTGGGTGACGGTTCCGGACGCGACGTCGAGCGTGTACACGTCGTGGTCGAACGAGGAGTACGCCTCGTGGACGATCAGGCGGTCGTCGCTCGGCGACCAGCCCGCGACGGAGAGCCACCCGTCGCCCTCGTACACCAGCTCGGCCTCGTCGCTCGTCGCGTCCCGCTCCTGTACGTACACGTCGAACACCGACTGGTCGCGGCGGTTGGAGGCGAACGCGAAGCGGTCGCCCTCGCCGTCCCAGCCGCCCCACCGGTGCTTGGCCTCGGGGCGGTTGGTGAGATCGACTATCTCCCCGGACTCGTAGTTGAGCCGATACAGCTGGGCGCGCTCGTTGCCGCCCTCGTCCATGCCGAAGACGGCCTCCGCGCGCTCGGGCGAGGAGTCGACGAAGGAGACCGACTCCTCGAAGAACGTGTGCTGTTCGGGCCACCCGAGCGGCTCGTCGAGCGACCACACCTGCCCGGTGCCGGTCGTGTCCAAGAGGAAGGAGAGCCGCCCGCTGGGACCGAGGTCAGCTCCGCCGGCGCTCCGTACGTTCAGGTACCGTTCGATGTCGTATCGGTGCATGGAGTCCGATTCCGGCCGCGGTGGGAAACCGTTTCGGGTGAGAGAAGTGACACGACCGGGTCGTCCCGCCCGACGAGCGCCGCGCCGTTCCGACCCGCTCCTCCGCGATGCCGGGTCTTTTTATCCGGTCCCGTCCTCCGGTCGGCGTATGCGCGTCGCGTTCGTCTCGCTTCTCGCTCCGGGCCACGGCGACGCGCCGGCCCGGACCCGAACGCGACGGGTCGCCCGCGGACTGGCCGACCGCGGCCACGAGGTCGTGTGGCTCTGCGCGCGCTGGTGGGGCGGCGACCACGACGTGTTCGAGGACGAGGGAATCGAGTACCGGTCGGTGACGGCCGACCCGTCGCCGACGGCGTTCGCCGCCAAGCTCCCGCTCGCGCTCCGCCGGGTGGGTCCCGACGTCGTCCACGCGGTCAACAGCCCTCCGACGCCGGGACTGGGCGCGACGGTCGCGGGGACGCTCGCGCGGACGCCGGTCGTCGTCGACTGGTGGCGCGACCACCCCGCGGACGCCGCCCGGCGCTATCGCCTCCTCGCCCGGGGCGCCGACGCGGTCACGACCCCCTCGCGGACGACCAAGACGCGGGTCCGCGAACACGGCGCCGACGGCGACGACGTGCGGGTCGTTCCCGAGAGCGTCGACTTCGACCTCGTCGAGTCGTCGGGCGTCGACGACCGGTTCGACGCGGTGTACGCGCGGCGGCTGGACCGCCACGCCAACGTCGAGGCGTTCCTGCTCGGGCTCGCGGAGCTCCGCGGGCGCGACTGGACCGCCGCCGTCGTCGGCGACGGCCCCGAGCGCGACCGGATCGAGGCGATCGCGAGCGACCTCCGGATCGACGACCGGGTGTCGTTCCTCGGCGACCTCCCGCGCCGGGAGCGCGTCGAGATTTTCAAAGGGACCCACGTCGTCGCCGCGACGGCGACGTGGGAGGCGTTCGCGACGGAGCTGCTGTGGGCGCTCGCGTGCGGTTGCGTCGCCCTCGTCGAGTACCAAGCGGACTCGAGCGCTCACGAGCTCGTCGAGGGGCGCGAACGCGGCCGCCTCGTCACGAGTCCGGCCGAGCTCGCGGACGAGTTCGTCGCCGTCGGCGACCTGCCCAGACGGACCGTCGGCCCAGACTTCGCGGAGTACGACCGCGGCCCGGTGGTAGACCGGTACGTCAGCGCGTACCGGGAGCTAATCGGCGAGTGAGTTGAAACGGGACGGCTCCGAGAAGAGGCACCGGACGGCTCCGAGAAGAGGCACCGGACGGCTCCGAGAACCGCGAGGACCCGTCGGCGACCGCCACGCCGACGGGACGGTTTCCGCCTACTCCTCCCGGGTGATCGTGCCGCCGTACTTCATGAAGACGAACGCCAGTCCGAGCGTGCTCACCATCGCGATGAACGTCGCGACGCCGAGCGCGCGGGCGCCCTGCGGGACGAAGACGGCGTTCGATCCGCCGCCGCCGCCGCCGCTCGACTCGGTCTCGATGTCCTCGCCGACGGCGATGCCGCCGTGCATCCCGACCGCGTCGTGGGGGACGCAGTGGTAGTGGGTGATGCCGACAGCGTCGTCGCCCAGCTCGACCTCGTAGGTCTCGCCCTCCTCGTCCACCGGGTCGCCGCTGTCCAGCTCGGCCGGGCCGTCGACCGTCACCACGTTGTGGCCGCCGCCGTTGCCCGTCCACTCCCACGTGACCGTCGTGCCCGTGTCCACCCACAGCAGCGTCGGGTCGAACGCGAGCCCGTCGTCGCCCGCGCCCACCTCGACGGTCACCTCGCTCTCGCCGCGGGCGTCCGCGTAGGAGCCGATGTTTCCGCCGCTGGCCTCGCTCGGCCAGGCCGGCTCTTCCTCCTGTGCCGCCGCGGTCCCCGCCGTCGCCGTGGCCGCCCCGGCGGCAGCGGTCGCGCCGCCCGCGGTCCGCATGAACGCGCGCCGGGTGACGTCGTCCGAACTCATACGCCACGCTTTGTGACGGGTTGTAGTGAATATGTTGATCCGATCGCGAGCGCCGCCGTCGACGGGCGTATAAAAGCAGCGCCCGTATCTCCGGTATGAGCTACCCGGTCACCTACTACTGTCCGCACTGCGGGACGCTCGTCGAACTCGAACGCGACGGCTACCTCGCGGACAAGGCGGTAACGCCGTATCCCCTCGAAGGGTGGACGTACGTCGCCCCCGCGGAGCCGTTCGAGGACGAAGACGGCGTCGACGGCGTCAGGTTCGTCTGCGGCGAGAGCGACGGCGTCGTCTGGGACCCCCACGACGGAGTGCGCGGGACGGACGTCGGCGGAGCGGTCGACGACGGCGGCGAGGATCACGACGCTGACGGCGCGAACGGCGCTGACGGTGTCGAGGACGACGCCGACGACCATCCCGGCTGCGGCGAGCCGTTCTACCTCTCGTTCGTCCGGTACGAGGAGGGGCGCGAGGTCGACCCGCGCGCCGAGAGCGACCTGGTCGAGATAGACCCCGATCCGCGGCCGAGCGGACCGCGAGGCCCGCACGGACCGAGCGGCGTCGGGGACGCCGACGGCTCGGACGGCGGGTTCTGGTAGGCCCTCACCGCGACCGCTCCGGGACCCGCCCGTCGCGACCGACCGTACTATTATCACCGCGACGCGCGACAGACCAGCCATGCCGGACACCAAGTCGGGCCGCGAGAACCAGGCGCGCGCGGATGAGCGTCGACGGATCGAGCGCGACATCTCGGAGGCCCGCGAGCGGGGCGACGAGTCGGAGCCGCCGGAGGAGGGTCCGCAGACGTGTTACCGACGCGACTGCGAGGAGCCCGCCGCGTTCGCGGTCACCGAGCGGTACCAGGAAGAAACCGGAAAGGGCGCCGTGGAGGCGACCGCGCTCCTCTGTGTGGACCACGCGGCCACGGAGGGGCCGGCCAATCTCGACAGCGCGTACGACGAGTACGTCTTCCGCGTGGAACCGCTCCCGAGCGGGGACGGCGACTGACCGGAGCGGGCGGCGGCGTCACTCGACGGGCGACGCCAACAGACAAACCCCTTAATGCGGGAGCGAGAAGGCCTCGGTATGGAAAGCATCAATCGCACCGCGATCGAGCTCGTCGACGAGGCGCTCGACTTCGCCGGCGAGCTCGACGTCGTCGGCTACGAGCTGGAGAACGGCGCCACCGTCGTCGACTTCGGAGTCGACGCCGCCGGCGGCGTCGAGGCGGGACTCCTGCTCGCCGAGATCCAGACCGCCGGCCTCGCGAACCTCCGCACCCGCATGGGCAAGGTGGCGGGCGCGCCGCGCCAGTACGTCGAGCTGTCGACGGACCACCCCTCGGTCGCGCTCCTCTGCTCGCAGAAGGCCGGCTGGGAGCTCGACTTCGAGTCCGGCTACGAGGGCCTCGGCTCCGGCCCCGCCCGCGCGCTCGTCGGGCAGGAGGCGGAGTTCGAGCGCGTCGGCTACTACGACTCCTCGGAGTTCGCCACGCTCGCGGTCGAGTCGACCGCGCTCCCGACCGAGGAGGTCGCCGAGCACGTCGCCGACCTCGCCGAGGTCGACCCCGAAGGCGTGTTCCTCCCGGCGTACGCGACCGGCTCGACCGCGGGCTCGGTCGCCACCGCGGCCCGCGCCGCGGAGCTCGCCGTCTTCCGCCTGTTGGAGCTCGGCTACGAGCCGACCGACGTGCTCCACGCGTCGGGCGCCGCGCCGATGGCGCCCGTGACCCGCGACGAGGACCTCGCGATGGGACGGACGAACGACGCCCTGGCCTACGGCGGCGAGGTCCACCTGCAGGTCGCGCGCGACGACGACCGCTTCGACCAGATCGTCTCGACCGCCCGCGAGGAGTACGGCACCCCCTTCGCCGAGGTGTTCGAGGCGGTCGACTGGGACTTCTACGAGGTCGACGAGCGCGTCTTCGCGCCCGCGCAGGTCACCGTCGACGTCGTCGACGGCCCCGTCTACACCGTCGGCGAGACGGACGAGGAGCTGCTCGCCGAGTCGTTCGACTACCGCTGACCGCGGTCCGAATCTCCCACTGACCTCACGAGGACCACGTGCGACTCAAACCCGTCCCCGACCCCCCGGCCGCCCTCGACGACCTCCGCGGGCTCCAGCGAGCGGTACCGCTCGTCCCGGGGAGCACCGACGACTGCTGCGCCCGCCTCCGCGACCGGTGTGACCTCCCCGACCGACGGAGTGCGAACGACTGGCTCGCGTTCCTCCGCGCGCTCGGGCTCGTCCGGGAGACCTCGCGCGGGTTCGTCAGAGCCGACGCCGAGCCGACCCCCGAGCTGGTGCGCGAGGGGCTCCGCGAGGGCGTCCTGCTCGTGCCCGAGGCGCTCGCGGCCCTGCGGGCGGCGACGCCGGCGGACCCGCTCACGCCCGACGCGCTGTTCGAGGCGACCCGCGAGGCGGTCCCGCGGCACGACCGCGCCCGCGACCCGGAGTGGGAGGCGACGTGGCGGGACCGGGCGGCCCGACTGCTGGCGTGGCTCGCGCTCGTCGACCTCGCGGAACGCGTCGACGGGGAGGACGACGGCGGTCCCGGGAATTCGGTCGCGTACGTCGCCGGCGACGCCGCCTGACACGGGACCGGCGCGGAGGCTGCCTGACACGGCACCCTCGCCGCAGCGGCCCGCGCCGAAAACCGGCGCGACTACCCCGTGACAAGCCTTTTACTCGGAGCCGGAGAGATCGTTCGCATGGGACGATTCGATCGGCGAGAGTCGCCGCTCTCGGTTCGGTACGAACCGACGAGCGTGAAGGACCTGCTCGTGGAGATGAAAGACACCGCCGAGCTGCTGATCGACCTGTCGTACTCGGCGGTGCTCCACGGGAGCCCGACGATCGCCCGCGAAGTCGTCGAGCTCGAGCACCGGATGGACGTCCTGCAGATGCGCGCGCGGATGAGCCTCATGCTCGCGGCGCGGAGCCCCGACGAGGCCGAGACGCTGGCGCCGGTGCTCGGCGTGATCGGTGCGGCCGACAAGATCTCCGACGCCGCGGGCGACATCGCGAAGATCGTCACCGAGGAGATCGGCCTCCCCGACGCGATGCGGGGGGCGCTGACCGAGGGCGTCGAGACGCTCGTCCGCGGGACCGTCGCGACGGAGTCCGGCTACGCCGGTCGCACGCTGAAGGACATCGACCTGGAGTCGAAGACGGGAGTCAGGGTCATCGCGATCCGGCGCGACGACGACTGGATCTTCAATCCGGGGCCGAACACCCGGCTCGAGGCCGGCGACGTGACGCTCCTGCGCGGCCCGGAGACGGGGGTCGCCGAGGCGTACCCCGAGCTGGCCAGCGAGCCGTTCGATCCCGACGAGCCGGACGAGCCCGCGATCGACGACCTGGAGCGCGCGGTCGACTCGATCGTGTTGATGAAGAACCTCTCAGAGCTCGCGGTCGACCTGGCGTACGGCTCGATCCTGTTCGACAACGAGGAGCTCGCCGAGGAGGTCCGGAACCTGGAGATCGAGGTCGACTCGCTCCAGTCGCGGTTCGAGGCGTGGACCCTCCGCGCGGCGCGGGAGGCGGAGGACCCCGTCTCGCTCCGCGGACTGATCCACCTCGGCGTCGCCACCGAGGAGATCTCGGACGCCGCCGTGAAGATCACCGAGGGCGTCACGCGGAACCTCGGCGTCCACCCCGTCGTGGAGATGGCGGTCCAGGAGTCGGACGAGATCATCACGCGGACCGTGATCCGGGAGGGGAGCGACCTCGCGGGCACGAACGTCGAAAACGGGATCCCGACGACCGACGTCTCGACCAGCGTGATCGCGATCCGCCGCCCCGAGGAGGGGTGGCTGATCGGTCACGACATCGACACCGTCCTCCGCGCCGGCGACGCCGTGATCGCGAAGGGGACCCGCACCTCCGCCGAGGAGTTCGAGGCGCTGGCGTCGTGACTGCTCCGTCGACCGCGGACCGCGCGGCGCTCGCCCGCGCCTACTACGACGCGCTCGACGCCGGCGACTACGAGCGGCTCCGCGGGCTGCTCGACCCGGACTTCGTCCAGCGCCGTCCGGACCGCACCTTCGAGGGGCGCGACCGCTTCGTGGCGTTCATGCGCGACGAGCGACCGATGACGGACACGACCCACCTCGTCGACGCGGTGTACCCGAAGGGCCCGGGCGTCGCGGTCCGCGGCCGGCTGCTGGACGCCGACGGCGACGAGGTGTTCGCGTTCGTCGACGTCTTCGACGTGGCGGGCGGGCGGCTCGCCGCGCTGGAGACGTACGCCGCCGGCGACGGGGAGTGAGTCGAATCCGGACTCACCCCCGAATCCGGTCGAGGTCGGCGACGAACGCCCGGAGCGCGTCCCGGGTCACGTGCGGCATGCAGACGACGCGGAGCTCGCCCGCCGCCGTCCGCGACACCTTCCAGCCGGCGTCCCGGAGCGCGTCGAACTCGGACTCGGGGAGCGCCGCGGCGACGAGCGGGAGCGTCGGCTCGACGACGTCGTACCCGCGCTCCGCGAGGGCGTCAGTGAGCCACGCGGCGTTCTCGGCCGCGCGCTCGGCCGTCTCGCGGTAGCCGTCCGGCCACAGCGCCTCCATCGCGGCGACCGACCCGGCGACGCCGGCGCCGCTCCGCGTGCCCGTCAGGGTCGCCTGCGACCGGGTCTCTAGGTAGGGCGTGTCGACCGCGAGCGCGTCGAGCGCGGCGGCGTCGCGGGCGAGGAGCCCGCCGGCGGGCACGGGCGCCTGTCCGAACTTGTGGGGGTCGATCGTCAGCGTGTCGATCGGCGCGTCGCCGAACGACCACGCGCGGTCCGCGAACGGGAGCACGAACCCGCCCCACGCCGCGTCGACGTGCATCAGCGCGCCGGCGTCGTGGGCGATCTCGGTCAGCGTCGGGATCGGGTCCACGCGCCCGTACTCCGTGCTGCCGGCGACGCCGACGACCAGCGCGGTGGCGTCGTCGACCGCGGCCGCCACCGCGTCGGTCCGCGTCCGGTGGTCGCCGTCGACCGGGACCGTCCGGAGCTCGACGCCGAGCACCTCGGCGGCCTTGTGAAAGGAGAAGTGGCCGCTCTCGGGGACGACGACGTTCACGTCGCTCGCGTCGTGGCGGTTTCGGGCGGAGCGGACCGCCTGCACGTTCGCCTCGGTCCCGCCGGAGGTGACGTAGCCGGCCGCGTCGGTCGGCCTCGGGTGGTCCGCGAGCGTCGCGAGCAGTTCGATCGCGCGCTCCTCCAGGGACGCGACCGCCTCGTAGGTGGCCGGGTCGCCGGGGTTCGTCGCGAGGTAGCGCTCGGCCGCCTCCCGCGCCGCGGGGTGCGGCTCGGTGCACATCGAGGAGAGCACCCTGTCGAACGACTGCGGCTCGGGCTGCTGCATTCGGAAACTCGTTACCGCGAAGCGTCTTACCCGTTCCGCTCTCCGGTCTCGCGATCGCACGGAGGGAGACCGTAGCTCGCGACCGCGGAGGAGGTCGACGTCGTCAGCGGACCGAGTCGAGGAGGAGCCGCTGTTCGGTCCGTTTCACCTCGTGTTGCACGTCGCGGACGGCGTCGATGTTCGCCGAGATCGACGAGACTCCCTCGTTGACGAGGAACTCGACCATCTCCGTCTTCGACCCGGCCTGCCCGCAGATGCTCGTGTCGACGCCGAGCTCGCGGCACGTCTCGATGGTGTCGCCGATAAGCCGGAGCACGGCGGGATGAAGCTCGTCGAACCGGTCCGCGACGTGCTCGTTGTTGCGGTCGACCGCCAGGGTGTACTGCGTGAGGTCGTTCGTGCCGAACGAGGCGAAGTCGATACCGGCGGCCGCCAGGTCCTCGATTTGGAGCGCGCTCGCCGGCGTCTCGATCATCACGCCCCAGCGGCGCGTCTCGGGGTCGATGCCGGCCTCCCGCATGTGGCCTTTCACGCCCTCGACGTCTGTCGCGTCGTTCACCAGCGGGAACATCACCTCCAGGTTGTCGTACCCCATGTCGAAGAGGCGCGCGAACGCCGCGAGCTCCTGCCGGAACGGGTCGGGCTTGTCGAGGCTGCGGCGGATCCCGCGCCAGCCGAGCATCGGGTTGTGCTCGTTCGGTTCGCCCCCGCCGCCCTCCAGCTCGCGGAACTCGTCCGTGGGCGCGTCGATGGTGCGCACGCGGACCGGTCGCGGGTAGAACTCGTCGGCGACGCGGCGGACGCCCTCGATCAGCTCGTCCTGATACGCGCGGGCGCCGTGGTCGTTGATGTACTTCTCGGGCGTCTTCCCGAGCGAGAGCACCATGTGTTCGATCCGGAGGAGCCCGACCCCGTCAGCCCCCGTCGCGGCGGCGCGCTCGGCCGCCTCCGGAATCGAGACGTTCACCTTCACCTCCGTGGCCGTCATCGGCTTCACCGGCGTCTCGGGGCGTGCCGCCTCGACCGGCTCGAACTCCTCGCCGGGTTCGGCCTCCTCGTCGACCCCGGCGCGGACGGTGCCCTTGTCGCCGTCGAGGGTGACCCGCCGGTCGTCCTCGAGGACTCGCGTCCCGTTCCCGGTCCCGACGACCGCCGGGACGCCGAGTTCGCGGGAGATGATCGCGGCGTGGCTCGTCATTCCCCCCTCGTCGGTGACGATCCCGGCGGCGCGCTTCATCGCCGGAACCATGTCCGGCATCGTCATCTCCGTCACCATCACGTCGCCCTCCTGAACCTGATCGAGGTGGTCGAGCTTGTGGACGAGCCGGACCGCGCCGGAGACGACGCCCGGACTCGCGCCGAGGCCGTCGACGAGGACGTCCTCCTCGTCTCCCCCGTCGCCGCCGTTGGCGACGCCGGTCTGCGTCGACACCCCGTCTCCGGCGGCGGTCGTGGCGTCGTCGCCGGGGTCGGCCTCGTTCGCGCTCCCTTCGCCCTCCTGAATCGTCGTGATCGGGCGCGACTGGAGCATGTATATCTCCCCCTCGTGGATCGCCCACTCGACGTCTTGGGGGGTCCCGTAGTGGTCCTCGACGCGCTCGCCGAGCGCGACCAGCGCTTCGATCTCCTCGTCGGAGAGGACGCGCGCGGTGCGGCGCTCCTCCTCGACGTCGAGTTGGACGGTCTCGCCGGTCTCGGGGTCCTTCACCATCTCCACCTTCTTGTCCGCGAGCGTCACCTCGTCGACCTCACCGCGTCCGCGGTCGTAGACGTAGTTGTCGGGCGAGACCGTGCCGGAGACGACCGCCTCGCCGAGGCCCCACGCGGCCTCGATGGTGATCTGCGGGTCGCCGGTCGACGGGTGGCTCGTGAACATCACGCCGGACTTCTCGGCGTCGACCATCCGCTGGACGACGACCGCGATGTCGACGTCCGCGTGCGGGAACCCCCGCTGCTGCCGGTAGTAGATCGCTCGCTGCGTGAAGAGCGAGGCCCAGCACTCCTTCACTCGCCGCAGGAGGTCGTCCTCGCGGACGTTGAGGAACGTCTCCTGCTGGCCGGCGAACGAGGAGTCGGGGAGGTCCTCCGCGGTCGCGGACGAGCGCACGGCGACGAACGCCTCGTCGCCCTCGCCGCCCATCGAGCGGTACAGCTCGAGGATCTCCTCGCGGACCTCGTCGGGGAACGGCGTCTCGAGGATGAGCTCCTCCGCCCGCTCCTCGGCGGCGCGGAGCGCGGCGGAGTCTTCGGGGTCGACGTCGACGGCCGAGAACAGCTCCTCGTCGATCCCCGCCTCCTCGATGAAGGTGCGGTACGTGCCGGCGGTGACGGCGAACCCCGGGGGAACCGGGAGTCCGGCACCGATGAGTTCACCGAGCGAAGCCGCCTTCCCGCCGACGGTTCCAACGTCGCCGGCGTCGACGTCCTCCAGCCAGAGTACTGCCATTCGTGTATTCGGAGGATCCGCGAGCCAGCCTATGAAGCTTCCGGCCGCCACACCGGTGAATAAAAGATTACTCAGAGCCGAGTTATGGGTCGGCGACCAGTATCCGTCAGGCGTGCGCGGGGGCGGGGAATGTCAAACCGGTCGCGCACGGAGAGGAACCGATCGCGCACGAAGAGGACCAACCGGTCGTGCGCGGCGAGGAACGCGACGAGCGGGCGGAGAGAGGGCCGAAGTGCGGAGAGCGACGAACCGTCGGCTGGTCCGTACCCCCTCCTACGGTCATCCCTCGTCTATACTTACCTGCGGACAGTGGATTCCGGTCCGGTAACGTGTTACAGGTGTTGTAACAGCTATCGAGCCGACCGCTCACGCGTCGGAGAGTCGCTCTCGTTCGGCCCGGAGGAGGCGCTCCCAGAGGTCGAACAGCCGGCTGTTCAGGCCGTACCGGTCGTTCACCCGCCGGACCCACGCGTCGTCTGCGAACAGGAGGCGCTGGAACCGACGGACGGGCGGCGAGAGCGACTCCCGGTCGCCGCCGTAGAACGACAGCGACTCCCTGCGGGTCCGCTCGACGAGGTCGGCGGGCACGTCGATCCCGTCGGCCGCCGCGGCGTGAACGAACCACTCGATGTGCAACAGCGCGTCGGCCAAGAGGAAGCGGTCGCGGAACCCCGAGACGCCGGCGAGCGCCGGGCGACCGTCGATGGTCACGTCTCGGGGACGGGAGAATCGCGGGGCCGTCACCGTCACGTTGGCCGTCCCAGCGACCGTCGCGGCGACGCGGCGGAGGCGCCAGTCCCCGTAGCGCACCGGGGCGAGCAGCGCGAGCTCGTACCACGTCGGCAGCCACTCGCAGTACGGTTCGGAGAAGGCGCCGTCGGCGAGCAGCGTCGCCGCCACCGACCGCGCCTCCGGCGGCGGCAGCGCCGTGTGGTCGGTCCGGAGCCGGTCGGCGACTCGGGCGCCGTCGATCGCGTCGACTCCCCCGAAGCCCATGCCCTCGGCGACGTGCCGGGTGTACGCGCGGCTCGTCGCGTACCAGTCGGCGAAGTCGGCGGGCGTCGTCAGACGGAGGAGTCGGAGGACCGTGATGAGTCCGATACGCCCGCGAGCGACAAAACCGCTCTGCTCACTGCCCCGGGCCGGGAACGCCGTCGGTCTCGGGGTCGACCTCGCCGTCGGCGTCGTCCGCGAGCGCCGCGTCGAGCCCCCACTCGTCGGCGCGCTCGGCCGCCTCCGCGCGGGCCTGTTCTCGGATCGCCTCGATTCGGTCGTCGTCCGCGAGAAACGCCGCGACGGCGTCGGCGTCGTCCGCCTCCGGGTCGGCCAGCCGTTCGTCGGGCGCCGCCTCGCGAGTGCGGTCGGCGAGCGTCGGGTCGTCCGCGAGTTCGGTCGCCGCCGCGCCCGGTGCGACGCGGAGCGCCTCCTCCTCGTGGGCGGCCGCGAGGCCCTCGTCGTCGACCGCGTACAGCTCGACCCGGTAGGGGCCGGGCACCGCGAGCTCCGCGAGCGCGTCCGGTCCGCCGCTGTCGCTCACCGTGTTGTACGCGAGCACGGGAACCCCGTCCGCGAACGTGAGGACGCCGCGCGCGTCCCCCTCCAGCAGGAGCGTCTCCTGCGGGACGAGCGTCGCGTAGCCGGTCAGTTCGCGGTCGAGCGCCCGCGAGAGCGTCGTGGCCACGTCGGAGACGACCCGCGAGCGCAGGAGCGTGCCGCGGGGGATCCGGAGCTCCGGGGCGTCCCTGGGCGCGGTTCCGTCGGACCCGGACTCCCTCGCTCCGTTCCGTCCGTCTGCGGAGTCCGTCATGGCGTGTCGGGGACGACCGCGCTCCGGAAGCGGTCCGCCACCGCGCCGCCGTCGCCGTCGCGCACGTCGAGCCGAGCTGCCGCCCGCCGGTAGCGGGCCGCCGCGTCGCTCTCCGGCGCGTGCGCCAGGAGGGGCTTCCCGGCGCGGCGCGCGTCCCGGACCACGTCGCTGTCGGGGACGCGCGCGAGCACCGACCCGCCGAAGTGACGCTCGGCCTGTTCGGCCACGTCCGCGGCGTCGGTTCGGACCTTGTTGAAGAGGACGCCGGCGGTCTCCGTGCCGTACGACCGGGCGTACTCCTGGACCTTCAGCCCGTCCGAGAGCGCGGGGATCGTCGGCTCGACGACGACGACGACGCGGTCCGCGAGAACGACCGGCAGGACGGCCGACTTCGAGCCGAGCGCGGCCGGCGAGTCGAGCAGGAGCACGTCGGTGTCGCTCGCGAGCTCGGCGACCACGTCGCGGAGCCGACCCGGCTCGGCCGCCTCGAAGCCCGCGAGCGACGTGCCGCAGGGCACCACGGAGAGCCCGAAACGGTCGTACGTCGCCTCGGCGACGTCCGTCGCGGTCCCCTCGACGAGCAGGTCGTGAAGGGTGACCGTCGCGTCGTCGAGCCCGGTGTGAAAGAGGAGGTTCGCCATCCCGGTGTCGGCGTCGACGACGGTGACGTCGTGCTCGTCGGCCAGCGCCATCCCGAGCGCGAGCGTGCTCGTCGTCTTGCCCGTGCCGCCCTTCCCGCTGGCGACCGCGAACGCCTCGACCATGCGCCCATCTGTCCGGCCGTTCGGCTAAAACCTGTCCATCGCGGGCGGGAGAGGATCCGCGAACGCGGTCCGGCTCCCGCCCCGAACGCGGTCCGGCTCCCGCCCCGAACGCGGTCCGACTCCCACCACACAGCGTTTTGCCGTTCGGCGCCTACCGTGGGGCATGCCAACCGTCATCGACGCGGACGCGTTCCGCGACAGGATCGACGAGCGCCGACGGGGCGAGCGGTCGTTCGCCCTCGTCGACACGCGGCCCCGCGAGAGCTACGAGAGCTGGCGGATCGCCGACTCGATCCACTACTTCTACAAGCCGTTCCACGAGTTCGATATCGACGACTTCGAGGCCCAGACCGGCCTCGACGCGGACGACGCGATCGTCACGGCCTGCGCGAAGGGGAAGGCCTCGCTCGACTTCGCCGAGGAGCTCGAGGCGGCGGGCTACGACGACGTCACCGTCGTGGCCGAAGGGATGCGCGGCTGGTCGGGCGTGTACGACCGGACCGCGGTGCCCCTCCCCGACGCGGGCGACGAGCCGCTCGACGTCGTCCAGATCCAGCGGCGCGCGAAGGGGTGCCTCGGGTACCTCGTGGTGGGCGGTCAGGCCGCCGAAGCGGAGCCCGACGACTCCGACCGCGTCGCCGTCGCCGATTCCGACGGCTCCGACCGCGTCGCCGTCGCCGTCGACGTCTCCAGACACGGCGACGAGTGGCGGGAGGCCGCCAACGCGCACGACGCGTCGATCGCGGCGGTCCTCGACACGCACGTCCACGCCGACCACCTCTCCGGCGGCCGGACGCTCGCAGACGAGCTCGGCGTGCCCTACTACCTCCCGGCGGCGGCCGCCGAGCGCGACGTGGCCTACGCGTTCGAGCCCATCGCGCGCAACGATACGCTCGGCGTCGGCGGCGTCGACCTGAAGGCGCTCGCGACCCCCGGCCACACAGACGACGGGGCGAGCTACCTCGTCGGGCGGTCGGCGGTCCTCACCGGCGACACGCTCTTCACCGACAGCGTCGGCCGGACGGAACTGCAGTTCGCGGCGGGCGGCGAGGAGGAGGGTGGCGACGATAGCGAGACCGTCGGCGCGGCGACCGGCGCCGAGCGGCTCTACGACTCGCTCCACGGGACCCTGCTCGCGGAGCCCGACGACGTCGTCGTCTGTCCCGGTCACTTCGCGGTCGCGAACGACGGGACGACCGGCGACGTCGTGCCCGGCGAGCCGGTGACGACGACGGTGGGCGCGGCTCGCCGGGGGCTCGACGTGCTCGGCCTCGACCGCGAGGCGTTCGTGGACCGGATCACGGCGACGCTACCGGAGAAACCGCCGAACTACGAGCGCGTCATCGCGGCCAACCGGGGCGTCGAGTCGCCGCCGGACGAGACCGCGGCGATCGAGTTAGAGCTGGGTCCGAACCGGTGCGCCGCCGACGCGGGCGGCGAGTCGACGGCGGACGACTGAACCGCCGGTCGTCGGGAGCGGCTCGCCGGGTGCGTTCGCTCCGCTCGGAACCGAGACGTGCGCTTCGAGTCGAGCGCTCCGAGTCGAGCGCCGTCGCTCAGTCGCCGTCCGTCCGATTCGCGATGCGGTTCGCGAGCTCTCGCGCGGCGGCGACGTGGTCGTCGGCCGCCGCGTCGCCGGTCCCGTCGACCTCCGCGAGCAGCGTTCGGATCTCTCCGGCTCGCCTGACGACGGTCGCCTCGTCGACCCCGCCGCCGGCGATCTCCGCGGCCAGCGCCTGCGCCTCCCCGAGTCGCCAGCCGGCCGCTCGCTCCACGGGGCGCTCCTCGGTGGCCGCGAGGTGCTCGTGTAGCGCCGCGACCGGATCGAACTCGTCGGTCACTGTCCTCTCATCCTCATCCGTCACTCGTCGTGGATGAACACGAGCCGCTTCGTCTCGGTGTTACACAGGCAGAGGTCGATCCCGTCGCGGGTCGCGCCGATCTGCTGCCAGCCGTGGTCGCTGACGAACAGCGTCTGGAACACGCCGCGGTCGCAGTCGGGGTTCGGGCAGCCGACGCCGGCGGCGTTCTTGTAAACGGTCGTCCCCCCCCCGGAGCTCTGACGCACCAGGCCGTCGCGCAGCGAGCGGAACTCCTCGGCAGACATCGGTCCGTCCGTCTCCTCGTCTCCCATGGATTCGCGTTCGCGGGCCAGCCTATATAATCCGACGGTCCGTGACAATTCGTGGCACGGTCGTCCGAGCCGGCGCGCCGGCGCTCCGGTCGCCCTCCCGATCCGGTTACCCCGGTGATCCGGTCCCTCTCCCGATCCGACTATCCGCGCCGTCGCTTCACGGCGTCCGCGTACGCGTCCGCGAGCCGGGTCGGCTCGGGCAGCTTGTACCCCGCGCACAGCGCCTCGACCAGGTCGACTGTCGTCTCGGCAGAGACCCGGTGGCCGGGGCTCACGTACAGGGGGTTCACGCGGCGGCTGGTCGGGTACTGCCGCGACTGGTAGGCGTAGCCGATGACGGTCCGGTCGGTCGGGTCCGCCGTCTCCACGGACTCGTCGGCTCGGATCGGCGTCCGCCACCCCTCGGGTCGCCCGTCGGTCGACCCGTCCGGTTCGCCGCACAGCAGGCGCTTCGCGACGCCGACGCTCGGCACGTCCAACAGGACGCCGACGTGGGTCGCGATGCCGGCCTCCCGGAAGTGGATCCGACCGGAGCCGTCACAGACCAGCAGGTCCGGCTCGGCGTCCAGCGCGTCGAGCGCGGCCAGCATCGGCTCCCCCTCGCGGAACGCGAGGAGGCCCGGAACGTACGGAATCGAGAGCGGCGTGACAGCGCTCGCGTACTCGATCACGACGCCCCCCCGGATCGCGACCGCCGCGGAGACGGCCCGTTCCTCCCCGTCGTCGGGCGTCAGGAACGCCTGATCGACGCCGACGACGACGGGCGCCTCCGGGTCCGGTCCGACCGACAGGTCCGGATCGATCCGCGACTGCGATCCGGGGTCGCCCGCGTTCGGACTGGCGGGCGGGAGGCCGTCAGCGAGGTCGAACGGCTCCTCGATCGCCACCGCGGCGGGGTCGAGGTCGTGGTCGTCCGCGAACGTCGCCGTCGCGGCCAGCTCGCGCTGGCGCGACTCCATCTCTCCCCGCGAAAGCGCGGGGTCCGGGAGGAACTCCGGGTGCGCGACGGCGTCCGGACCGACCGGCGAACCCGACGGGGTCGGCGACGAATCCGGCGGTGACATTTAAAAGCGCCCGCCGGGGCCGCCCGGCCCGCCCGGACCGCGCGGGCCGCGCACGCCGCCCATGTTCATCCCGCCGGGACCGCCCGCGGTCCGCGCGAGGCTCTCGTTGCGCTTCCCGAACGCGAGCCCGATCGCGAAGCCGATCAGGTGCGCGAGGTGCGCGATGCCGCCGACGCCGCCCGTGCCGCTCTGGATCACGAGTACCGCCGAGACGAGCGCGATTCCCCACGTGAGGTACTTGATCTTCATCGGGACGATGAAAAAGAGGAGTACCTGCATGTTCGGGCGCCACACGGTGAGCACGCCGAGGATCGCGAAGCCGGCGCCGCTGGCCCCGACCACGCCGGTCGTCGGCGCGCCCGTCGCGATCGCGAACAGGACGTGGCCGAGGCCCGCGAGGATCCCCGCGCCGAAGAAGAACGCCACGAAGCGTCTGGATCCGACCGCGCGCTCGACGAGCGGGCCGAAGAACAAAATCACGATGCTGTTACCGATGATGTGGAACAGCTGGAGCCGGGAGTGCGACAGCACCGAGGTCACCCACGTCCAGACGCGCCCGATCGCGTCCGACCGGAGGACGAAGATCTGGCTGTGGGCGGCGTCGCCGAGGGTGAGCGTCACGACCCACTGCGCGAGGAAGGTGATCCACATCGCCGCCAACAGGGCGTACGTCGCGTTCCCGCGGAAGTAGCTCACGAGCCCGCCCGTGCTCGTCTCGCGGTCGACGCGGCGCTTGACGCGCTCCGTGACGCCCGCGGACTCCCCGTCCGAACCGCCGGACCCGCCGGCCTGGACGCTCTCGTCGAAGCCGCTGTCGAACACGCCGCCCGGGTCGTTCCACTCGGCGAGCCCCGGGCAGTCGTGGTTCTCCGGCAGACGGTGCTCGGCGCAGAACGTCTGGCCGCACCGCTTACACTGGTACGGGAGGTTCTCGTACTCCCCACACACGTCGCACGTCGCCATTACCTGTCCTTACGGGGGCGCTCCTAAAGCGGTTTGGCTCTCAGACGTGGCGGGCGGGAAAACGGTTCGTGAGCAGGACGGCTATTTATCAGTACGAAAACGGGTTTCACCCGAGAACACCGACGTAGTACCGACTGTTGGTATGTAGGTCGTTGCTGACACGGTGGACACCTCCAAAGCCCCAGCCACTCGTTTATACATCGCTGCCGTCGGTGATTCGCGAAACACCTCCAAAGCCCCAGCCGCGAGGGCTCGCGCGACTCGCTGCGCTCCTCGTTCGCTCGTTTCACTCGCTCTCTGCGGTGCTTACGTCGTCGTGCTTCGCCCTCGCGGCTGCTCCTTTGAGTCCCACCCCGACCGCACAGCACCGCACCTCACACCGCCCTACCCTCGGCGGACGGCCCGGCGCGGGCAGAGCCGAGCCGGACCGCCGCCTCCCTCGCGCGTGCTCCTCGCGCCCGAAGGGCGCTCGGAGGCACGCGCCGCCGCACCGTTTGTTTATAAATAGATCACGCGTCCGCCCCACCGTCTCGCAGTCCGTCTACCAACCGGCGGAGCGTCGCGAGCGGGTACTGGCCGGGCGCGGTCGCGTCCGCGGAGTCGACGGGCGCGTAGCCGATCTTCGAACCGTAGATCGGGGTGACCGCACGGGTGTGGCGGCCGGGCTCGCCCATGCACATCGTCGCGACGCGGTGGCCGGCGGCGGTCGCCTCGTGGGTCGCCTCGATCATCGCGAGCGCGTCCGCTGGCGCGGCCGCGGTCGTCGCCAGCTTCCCCACGTCGCCCTCGCCCGCCGCGTCGGTGAGGAGGTCGACGAGCGCGCCCGGCTCCGGCGTCGACTCGAAGTCGTGGACAGAGACGACCACGTCGACGTCCTCCTCGCGAGCCGTGTCGCGGAGCGCGGTCGCGTGCGACCGCTCGCCCTCGGGCGCGTTCCCGCGGAGGGCGGCGAGCTCGACGTCGACCGCGGCGACCGCGGCGTGCCCGATCGCGGTCGAGAGCGCGTCGTACCTCCCCAAGTCCTCGGCCTCGCCGCCCTCCCACGACGCGCGGTTCGTGACGAGCAGCGGGAGTTCGCCGTCGTACGCGTCGAGCTGGACGAGCGGGGAGTTTGCGAGGTCCATCCGGAACTCCACGGCGTCGGCGTGCTCGCGGGCGCGCGGCTCCTCCGAGAGGTCGGCCGTGCTCGCGGTCAGGACGAACTCCTCGAACATACGCGGGCGTTCCGCGGCCGGGGACTTAGCTGTGTGCGTCCGACCGAAGCGGAGTAGTCGGGAAAAGAGGGGGACGGGGCGCCTACGCGACGAGGCCGTCCTCGGCCTCCAACAGCTCGTGGTACCGGTTCCGGATGGTGACCTCGCTGATGTCCGCGACCTCCGAGACGGCGGCCTGCGTCGTCTTCTCGTTGGTGAGGAGGGCGGCGGCGTAGACGGCGGCCGCGGCGAGGCCCACCGGCGACTTGCCGGAGTGGACGCCCTTCTCCTTGGCGTTGCGCAGGAGGCTCTTCGCGCGCATCTCGGACTCCTCGGAGAGCTCCAGGTCGGAGGCGAACCGGGGGACGTACTGCTCGGGGTCGGCCGGCTTCACTTCGAGCTTGAGCTCGCGGACGACGTAGCGGTACGTCCGCGCGATCTCCGCCTTCTCGACGCGGGAGACGTCGGCGATCTCGTCGAGCGAGCGGGGGACGCCGGCCATCCGAGCGGCGGCGTACACGCAGGAGGTGGAGACGCCCTCGATGGAGCGGCCCGGGAGGAGGTCCTCGTCGAGCGCGCGGCGGTAGATGACCGACGCCGTCTCGCGGACGTTGTCCGGGAGCCCCTGTGCGCTGGCCATCCGGTCGATCTCGCCGAGCGCCTGCTTCAGGTTCCGCTCCTTGGAGTCGCGGGTGCGGAACCGCTCGTTCCACTTGCGGAGCCGCTGCATCTTCTGGCGCTGGCGGGCGCCGAGCGACCGCCCGTACGCGTCCTTGTCGCGCCAGTCGATGTTCGTCGAGAGCCCCTTGTCGTGCATCGTGTTGGTCGTCGGGGCGCCGACGCGGCTCTTCTCGTCCTTCTCGCGGGAGTCGAACGCGCGCCACTCCGGGCCGCGGTCGACCGAGTCGGCCTCGACGACGAGCCCGCAGTCGGCGCAGACGCTCTCTCCGTGCTCCTCGTCGTTGATGACGTTCCCGCCGCACTCCGGACAGTTGAGCGTCTCGTCGGTTCGTTCCGATTCCTCCGCGTCCGTCTCCGTTCGGGAGCGACTCCCCCGCGTGTGTAGTCGTTCACTCATGGCTAAACCCCCTCTCGGTAACTGAACAGGATCCGAGAGCGATCTTGTCCGATAGACGCCGGAACCGAACTTAAAACGACCGGAACGTGTCGCCGGAAACCCGACGAAAGGACACGATCTATCACGTGTTTTCGGCGAGTGACGCGACCGCCGAGTCGCGCCGACCGAAACGTTTGGGCACCCGGGACCCCGAGTGAGCGTGATGACCGATCCACGCGTCGTCTCGCTGGCGCCGAGCGCGACAGCCACCGTGAGCGCGCTGGGCGCCGCCGAGACGCTCGTCGGCGTCACCCACCACTGCGACCCGGCCCCGGATGCGGGGTCGGCGCACGGCGGGGAGTCCCCCGTCGCCGTCGGCGGGTGGCTCAACCCGGACCTCGACCGCGTCGCCGACCTCGATCCCGACGTCGTCCTCACGAGCGACGGGTTACAGGCCGACCTCGCCGGCGACTGCCGCGACCGGGGGTTCGACGTCCGCCACCGGGAGCCGGCGACGCTCGACGAGGCGGTCGCGTCGTTCGCCGCCCGCGGCGCCGACGTGGGGGACCGTCCGGCCGGCGAACGACTCGCCGAGGAAGCCCGCGAACGGCTCGATCAGATCGCCGAGGCGGTCGCGGACCGTCCGCGCCCGACCGTCTACTGCGAGGAGTGGTCGGACCCGCCGATGGCCGCCGGCAACTGGGTGCCCGACGCCGTCCGCGCCGCCGGCGGCGAGTACCCCTTCGTCGACCCCGGCGAGCGGTCCCGCGAGGTCGACCCGGCGGGCGTCGAGGCGGCCGACCCCGACCACCTCGTCGTCCACGTCTGCGGTCACGGCGACCGCGTCGACCCCGCGACCGTCACCGAGCGCGACTGGTCCGTCGACGCGCCCGTCCACGTGATCGACGACTCGCTGTTGAATCAGCCGAGCCCCGCCCTGATCGACGGCGTCGAGCGGCTGGCGAGGCTCTTTCACCCCGAGGCGTTCCCGGAGGCGTCCCCGTAGCCGCACGGAGCGACCCGACTGTCGCCGCCCGGAATCGACCCGACTGTCGGCCCCGCGGCGCCGACTCGGTGCCTATTCGTATCCCGTCGTCCAACCGCGGGTATGCGAGTCGGCGTCGGCAGCGGCAACCCGGTGAAGCGACGCGCGGTCGAACTGGCCTTAGAGTCGTCGGAGGGGACCGCCCTCGTCGACGAGGCCGACGGCGATCCCGCGACCGTCGCGATCGAGTCGGTGCCCGTCCCGTCGGGCGTGAGCGAGCAGCCGACGGGGCACGCCGAGACGATCGCCGGCGCGGAGAACCGCGCCGAGGCGGTCCTCGACGCGGGCGAACACGACCTCGGCGTCGGGGTCGAGGGCGGCGTCGCGCGGTTCGACGGCACCGACGGGCTCTTCCTCGTCATGTGGGCGGCGGTCTCGGACGGGTCGCGCACGGGACGCGGAGCCGGACCGAGCCTCGAGCTCCCGGCCGACGTCGCCGCGCGGATCGACGCCGGGGCGGAGCTCGGTCCCGTGATGGACGACCTCCTCGACACGACGGGGGTCGCGAGGCGAGGCGGCGCCGCGGGGGCGCTCACGGCCGGCCGCGTCGACCGCGCCGACGCGCTGGCGGCGGCGGTGGCGGGAGCGCTCGGTCCGTTCGTCTCGGACCTGTACTGAGCCGCTCTCGCCGAGCCGGGGCGAAGCCCCGATGGTTCGATGATCGTACCGAAATCGGATAGAGGCCCGGGGGCCGCCCGGCCGCTCGTCGGGGAAACCGCTAGACTGCGGGGTGTTAACCGGACCTACCAACCCGTTTATGAACGGAGGACGCGTCCGTCCGGTATGAGCACGGTTCAACCGGAGACGGTCGCCGCAGAGCCCGCCGCCCTCTCCGCGAAACAGGCGCGTATCCTGCGCTACCTACGCGAGAACGCCGGCGAGCGGACGTACTTCAAGTCGCGACTGATCGCCGACGACCTCGACCTCTCGGCGAAGGAAGTCGGCGCGAACATGACCGCCGTCGCGGACGCGGCGAAAGACATCGACGTCGAGAAGTGGGGGTACTCCTCCGGCACGACGTGGATGGTCACGGCCTAGGGGCCAGAAAACCGTCGCCGACGGCGTCGGCTACGGGTCGTAGGCGACGAACTCGGCCGCGTCGTCGGCGAACGAGACCGCGTCGGCGTCGAACGAGTCGGCGTACCGGACCACGAGGGTGAGCAGCCGCTCCGGCTCGGTCAGCGCGTAGCCGTCGGTCCGGTCGAGCAGCCCGGCGTCGTCGAGCGCGGCGGCGGCGGCGCTGATCGTCGGCCGCGAGACGTCCAGGGCGGCCGCGAGTTCCGCACCGGTCGCGTCCGGGTCGCGCAGCAGCGCGAGCACCATGCCCCGGGGAGTGTCACGGCGGAGGTAGCCGAGCGCGCGCTTGTCGAGGTCGTCGAACCGACCGGCCGGGAAGTACCGGCGGTAGTCGGCGTCCTTCGTCGACTCGACCTCGCCCGCCTCCTCCAGCTTCCGGAGGTGGTACTGCGCCTCGCCCGTTCCCAGCCGGAGGTCGTCGCGGAGCTTCGAGAAGTGGGCGCCGGGGGTCGTCGGCACGTACCCGCGGATCGCCTCGCGGGTCTCGTTGGTGTCGTCCCCGCCGTCCGCGCTCGCGGTCCCGACGAACGGCGCGGCGGCTCCGATCGCGGCGAACCGCCGGAGCGTCTCGCGCTTCCGTCCGTCGAACCCCTCAGTCACGCGAGGGGATAGTCGACGGCGCGACAAAAGCACTTCGTTCGGGGCGGAATCGGCGGATCGGACGGCGCGACCCGCTCCGTTGCGACCGGGTGCGCCCGATCAGGTCTCGCGCTCGACCTCGCTCTCGGGTGGCTCCTCGTCCATCTCCTGAATGACCTCGTCCGCGGACTTGATGTCCGCGCCGGCGCCGCCGCTCTTGACCGCCTCGGCCTCCTTCTCCAGCTCCTCGACGTCCATCTCGGCGGACTCCTCGATCTGTCCGAGGATCTCGTCGATGTCGTCGAGCCCGAGCATCTTGCGGGTCTCGTCGTCGAACTCTTGGCCCTCTAACCCCTCCATCTGTTGCACGTCGGAGCCGGAGAGCGCCTTGCCGTAGCGGCCGACGAGGCTGGTGAGCTCCTGCGGGAGCACGAACGTCGTCGACTCGCCTTTCCCGATCTCCGCTAAGGTCTCCATGCCGCGCTCGATGATGGCGCGCTCGCCCATCGACTCCGCGGAGCGCGCGCGCAGGACCGTCGAAATCGCGTCCCCCTGCGCCTCGAGGATCTGGCTCTGTTTTTCACCCTGCGCGCGGATGATGTTCGACTGCTTGTCACCCTCCGCCTGCTCGACCGCCGAGCGGCGTTCCCCCTGCGCCTCCAGGATCATCGCGCGCCGGCGGCGCTCGGCGGAGGTCTGCTGCTCCATCGCCTGCTGGACCTCCTTCGAGGGGTTGACCTCGCGGACCTCGACGCTCTCGACGCGGATCCCCCACTCGTCCGTCGGCTCGTCTAACTCCTTGCGGATCTTCGCGTTGATCTCCTGGCGTTTGTTCAGCGTGTCGTCGAGTTCCATGTCGCCGAGGACGGCGCGGAGCGTGGTCTGCGCGAGGTTCGAGACGGCGTTCTTGTAGTCGTCGACCTCGAGGAACGCCTTCTTGGCGTCCATCACCTTGATGTAGACGACCGCGTCCGCCGTCACCGGCGAGTTGTCCCGCGTGATCGCTTCCTGACGCGGGACGTCGAGCGTCTGCGTCCGCATGTCGAACGCGTACGTGCGGGAGACGAACGGCGGGACGAGATTGATACCCGGTTCCAGCAGCTTCCGGTACTCGCCGAACACCGTGAGCGCCTCCTTCTCGTAGGCGTCGACGATCTCGAACGACTGCCAGAGCGTGACGATCACGAGCAACAGGAAGAGCAGGCCGATGCTCACCAGGCCAAAGTCGAAACCGAGTTGGAGGGTAACCGAGTCCATGCCCTGAAGTTAGGCCAAGCCGTTCTTAATACTTCTCCCGGATGGCCGCCCGATCCGCCGATACGCGGCGGTATCGGCGCTCGATTCGCGGTGACGGGGTCACGCCGCCCCGGTCTCGAACCGCTCCGCGACCGCGTCGAGCGTCGCCCGGACCTGCCGCTCGTTGAACCGCCTGACGACCGGCTCACCGAGGGCGGTCAGCGCGTTCTCCGGGAGGTCGTACGTCGCCGCGTACGTCAGCCTCGTCCCTCCGTTCGCGGGCTCGAAGGTCAGGTCGATGGTCCCGGTCAGCCGGCCGCGGAGTTCGAACGTCATCCGCTCGTTCGGTTCGTGAACCGTCTGGACGATCGCCCCGTCGAAGCCGAGCCCCGCCATCCGGTAGGTGTACGACAGCCGCTTCCCGCCGTTCGGGAGCCGTTCGATGTCCCTGACGTCCTCGAGTCGAGGCGTGACTGCGGCGTGGTTGTGAGGGTCGTCGAGGAAGGCGAAGACGGCGTCCACGTCGGCGTCGATCTCGACTGAGTCGCGCGCGGTGAACATCGGCCTGGCGACCCCCTCAGTTCCGCGAGCGCGGGTTGACGTACGCCTCCACCAGCTTGCGTTCGGCCGCCCGGAGGTGCTGGTGGAACGTCTGTCGAGTGATCCCCATCCGCTCGGCGATCTCCGATCCGTCGACCGGCCGAGGCCATTCGAAGTACCCGTTCAGTTCGGCCGTCTTCAGGGCCGACCGCTGGCGGTCGGTGAGCCGTTCGTCCACGGCGGAGGCGAACTCGGTCAGGCTCCGGTCCCGGCTCTCGCGCTCGACCCGGGAGCGGAGCTCGACGCCGTCGTACTCCGTCCGGAACACGTCGAGCATCCTCCGCACGTCCTGCTCGGGCGGCGCCTCGATGGTCAGGCTCGCGCTCGTGGCGTCCGCGGTGGCCTCGACGACGACACCGCCGTACTCCGCGAGCCGCGTCAACGGCGGCGACTCGGTGGCCGTCACGGCGAGAGTCACGTCGTCGTTCTTCTCGGATACCGCTCGGACGGAATCGACGAACGACAGCTCCTCGACGGCGCTCACGTCGTTCGTCGGGCTCGTCACCCGGAGGTACAGCTCGCAGGCGTCGTCGTCGAGGCGCGTGGTCCCGAGGTGTTCGATCGGCCCGCCGATCGCGTCGGCGACCCGCGAGAGCGAGAACGAGGGGTCCCCGATCGCCACGCAGAGCTCTACGACCCGGTCGGTCGTGAGGATGCGCGTCGTCTCCACCGAGTGCATTCCGTTCGCTATCATCTTCCCGACCGACTCGCACACCTTCCGCTCGCGTCGGTCGAGGGCGTTCCCCTCGCTGCTGTAGATCCCGAGCAGGCCGTACCGGCGCTGGCCGTAGGTGATCGGGACGACGAGGAGCCGCGGGGCGCCGGCCGTGCTCGGCGAGAGCGGTCCGCCGGAGGCGCTCCCGGCCGAGCACCCCTGTATCTCCTCGGTCTCGACCGCCTGAGCGACCTCCTGCGGCGTCTCCTCGAGCGAGAACGACGACCCCGCGTCCACGGGGATACCGCTCGCCGCGGTCACGTCCAGCCGCCCCGTCGCCGAGGAGATATCGCCGATCCACCCGCCCATGTACCCAGGTTCGTCAGCGATCTCCTCGCAGACGCGCTCGGCGATCGTCTCTCGGTCTCGGCTCTCGACGAGGATCCGGCTGATCTCGCTGAGCAGTCCGTTCACCCGACCCAGAACCCGGTCGAGTACCCGGCGCTCCGTCGCGAGCTTCTCCGCGCGCTCCTCGGCGAGCTGCTCCGCCTGCTTGCGGTCGGTGACGTCGTTTTGAAACCCGACGTAGTGGGCCAGGTCGCCGTCGGCGTCGTACACGGGGGCGACCGTCAGCTCGTTCCAGAACGGCGTCCCGTCGCGGCGGTAGTTCCGGATCTCGACGGTGATCTGCTCCTCCTCCGAGATCGCCGTCGAGAGCCGTTCGACCGTCTCGGGGTCAGTCCCGGGCCCCTGCAGGAAGCGCGGGTTCCGGCCGAGTGCCTCTTCGGTCGGGTACCCCGTGTGGTGCTCCCACGCTTCGTTGACGTACACGAGCGGGTAATTCGGGAGTTCGGGGTCGCTGAGGCTGACGCCGACGGGCGCCTCGCCCACGGCCCGGCTGACCTCCTGTGCGGTGGGTTCGTGACCCGAGATGTCCTGTTTGGCTCCCGGTGCCCGCTCGGCGGAACAGACCGTCGAGACGTCGGTCACGAGCCGATCGATCGACGCGGACCCGTTCTTGTGGAGGAACTCGTCGACGCCGCTCTCGAAGGCGCCCTCCAGAACCTCCTCGTCCTCCACCGCGGAGAACATCACGATCGGGACCTGAGCGTCCGACTCCTCGATCGCCTCCGCGAGCGCGAGGCCGTCGTCGCCCGGGAGAGAGTACTCGCTCACGACGCAGTCGTACTCTCCGGTAGTCACCTTCGCGATCGCTGACGTGGCGTTGTTGACCGTCGTCACGTCGAATCCGGCGGCGCCGAGCGCTGATATGATGCGATCGCTCCCCTTCTCGGGATGGACCAACAGGGTCCGGGAACCCGGCATGACTCTCCGTTCGTCGGCCGTCAAATTAAGGTTTGATACTGGCGGCGCGAGCGCCCCTTATTAAAACACTGTATAATTTTGGTGTGTGCCCAACATGCCGGCACCCGTACATGCGGGTATGTCCACGCGAGCCGTGAGCCATGCCCGTCGTCGACTTTTCGGGGAACCGGAGCGAACTGCCGTCGACGCATCGCGTGCCGCGCTGGCGGTCCTCACCGTCGCGTTCGCCGGTTTGTACGCGACCGGTACCGAACCGACGCTCCGCACGCAGATGCTCGTGTACCTGGTCGGAATGGTCGCGCTGAACCTCCCGCACGGCGGCTACGAGCACTTCTCGAACCTCAGGCGGCGCGGGCTCCCCTTCGGCGCGCGGTACGTGGCGCTGTACCTCGCGTTCGTCGTCGGGTTCGTCGGGCTGTTCGTCGTCGCGCCGCTGCCGGCGCTCGCGCTCGCGTTCGGGACGGCGGTCGCGAAGGGCGGGCACGGTGACCTCCACGTGATGGACGCGCTCGTCGGCACCGACCACCTGGTCTCGCGGCCGCAGCGCGCCCTCGCGGCGCTCGTCCGCGGCGGCGCCGTCATGGTCGTCCCGGCGGTGGCGTGGACCGAGACGTTCTACGGGTTCACCGGGTACATGCTGACCGTGTTCGACGGACGGCTCGTCGGTCCGGCGGCGAGCTCCCCCGAAGCGGTCACCACGGTGCTGGGCGCGGCCTACGGCCTCGGCGTCCTCCTCCACCTCGGCGGCGGACTCGCGGCGGGCGGAGGCGTCACGCAGTCGTGGCTGCTCGACGCCTTCGAGACGCTGCTGCTCGTCGCCTTCTTCGTGTTCGTTCCCGTGGTGATCGCCATCGGGCTCTACTTCCCCCTGTGGTACTCGCTGCGGCAGTCCGCCCGGAGCATGGTCGTCGAGGAGGCGAGACCCAGCCGGACCGAGGGCGTCTCGGTCGTGATGGCGTGGGGCGTACTCGTCGTCGGCGCGCTGGTGACCGCGCTGGTCGCGACGTCGCTGTGGGTGATCGCCCCGAACCCGCTCGCCGGCGCCTCGCTGCTGCCGGGGGCGGTCGCGTTCTACACCATCTTCGTCTGTATCATCGCGCTTCCGCACGTGGTCGTCGGCGAGTGGCTCGACTTCGGACGGGGGATCTGGTACGTCCCCTGACCTGTCGCCTGCGGCCCGACCGCTCGGCAGATAACAAGCCCTAAAACCCGGCTCGTCGACCGATCCGGTATGCGTTTCCGGTTCGTCGAGCGGCTCGGGCTCGCGGACGCGGTGACGGTGGCGAACGCCGCGATCGGCTTCCTCGCAGCCGTCGCGGCCACCGTCGACCTCGAACTCGCGGCTCGACTGGTGCTGCTCGCCGCCGTCGCCGACGGACTCGACGGCGTCGTCGCCCGACACCGCGGCTCGACGGAGGCCGGCCCCTACCTCGACTCGCTGGCCGACGTGGCCTCTTTCGGCGTCGCCCCCGCGACCCTCGTTGCGGTCGTCGTCCTCGACGCGGCGTCGTTCGCGAGCGACCCCGTCTTCGTCGGCGTCGGCGTCGGCGTCGCCGCGCTGTTCGTCGCAGCCGCAGTCGCTCGTCTCGGGCTGTACACGGCGTACGACAGCGACGCCCGCGAGACCGTCGGCGTGCCGACGACGCTGGCGGCGACGATCCTCGCGGCCGCGGTGATCGCCGGCTACACCAACCCCGCGCTCCTGGTCGCGGTCACCGCCGCGTTCGCGGTGCTCATGGGGACGACGATCACGTATCCGGACCTCCACGCGCAGGACGCGCTCGTGATGGGCGTCGTCCAGGCGGCGGTCATCCTCACCCCGGTCGGTCACGTGGCCACCGCGGCGCTCCCGCCGTGGATCGGCGAGGGGTTCGCGTTCGCGCTGCTGTTCCTGTCGTGCGGCTATCTCCTCTTCGGCCCGTGGTTCTACTGGGGAGACGGGATCCGGTCGCCCCCGGGCAACGCCGGCGAGCGGCGGGCCTGACGTCCCGAACGGAGACCGGTGGCTACGTAACGGGAGCGGTACGGAGAAAGAGCCAGATCGTCGAGCGGGTTCGGCGGGCCCGGACTACAGGAGCTCGTCGAACTCTTTGTAACGCGTGATGTCGACGCCATCCTCGGTGACGACGGCGACGTTGATCCCGTTGCCGGACGCGAGGTCGCGCTCGACCGCGGACTGGATCGCCTTCGCGACGATGGTCTCCGCCTCCTCGATGCTGAGCTCGTCGTGGTACTCCTGCTCGAGGACACCGAGCGCGTACTGGGAGCCGGAGCCGGTGACGGTGTACTCCTCCTCGGTGGTGCCGCCGAGGGCGTCGATGGAGTAGATGTGGGCGCCCTCGTCGTCGACGCCGCCGAGGATCGGCTGGACGATGAAGAACGCGCCCGTCCGGAGCAGGTTCCCGGTGAGCGTCGACAGCGCCTCCATCGACATGTCCTTGCCGCGACGGGTCTCGTAGAGGCTCGTCTCGGCCTTGAGCGTGGAGATGAGGTTCTGGGCGGCGGAGACGGAGCCCGCGATGGTGAGGGCGCCGCGGGGGTGGATCTCCTCGACCTTCTGGACGTCCTTCGAGGAGACCATGCCGCCGAGCGAGGCGCGCATGTCGGTCGCCATCACGACGCCGTCGGGAGTCTGGACGCCGACGGTCGTCGTTCCGGTCTTCATTTCGCCCTCGCCGTCGGACTGCGCCGCACGGCGCTCGCTGTGTTCGAACTCGCCGAGCTCGGGTCCGAAGACGGGCTGGTCACGGCCCAACTCGTCAGCCGGCCCCTCGGAGAGGTCGCCAGTCGGTGTTCGCATTACGCCCCGCTTAGCCCGGCGCGCTGATAAAGGCAACCCTTCGGGGACCGCCCGCCGGTTCCGACGGGCCTATCGGGTGTGGACAGACGCGGGTCGCACGTCGCCGTCGAGTCGGGGATTCCCGCGGCGACATCGCCGCTCCGCGTCGGGCGAGCAGCGGCGCCGCTAGCGGGCGGTGACGGACGGTCGAGAACGGTCGTCTACTCGTCGGTGCGCTCGTACACCTCGCCGGTGGTCTCGACGAGACGGCCGACGGGGACGTTGACACCGAGGCGGTTGCGAGCGAAGACGGCCACCGGGAACAGCGAGATACCGAGCGCGATGGTCGCCTGGTGGATCCCGAAGAGGGCCGCCGAACGGATGCGGTCGAACATGAGTCTTCGGCTGACTGGAACGGTGGGGTATATAAATAGCTTCCGGGGTCCGTGGCAGGGTCACCCCGACGCTGTCGTGCGTTTTCAAATTATAAATTAACTATTATGAAGTATAGTCGGCGGACCGTCACGATCGGGATATCAACGGCGGTGTGGACCCCGCTCGTTTCCATAAGTTATCGGTATCCACTCCGCCTCGTGCGCCTCGCATCCGGTCGCTCGCAGTCGCCCGCGACCGCGTCGAGACGATCACGCGGAGCCGGCACCGACGGAGACCGAACGGGATTTATCCGCGGCGTCTCATACGGTGAGGCGTGCAGAACGTTACCGACCAGACGCGCAACCCCTTCGGAATGCGGCCGGACTGTCGGTCGTTCGTCCCCGGCTACGGCGACGCCAACGCCGAGTTCCACGTGGTGGGCGACCACCCGGGCGTCCACGGCGGCGTCGAGAACGGGGTTCCGTTCACCGGCGAGCCGTGGTCGGCGGCGTTCCTCTCGGCGCTGTCCGAGGCGGGGCTGATCGGCGGCCTGGCCGACGGCGTGTCGCCGGACGGAACGGTCGCGCCCTCGAGCGAGACCGCCGCGGCGACCGACGGAGACGCGACGACCGACGGAGACGCGACGACCGACGGAGACGCGGCGACGACCGGCGGAGACGCGGCGACGACCGACGGACGGGGAGCGGAGCCCGAGCCGGTCCGCACTAAGTGCACGTACTTCTCGTACCTCCACATGTGCGTGCCCGACGGGGAGCCGACCGCGGCGTCGTACGACGACATGGAGCGGTTCTTCGACGCGGAGCTCCGGGCGATCGCCGCGCACGTCCTCCTCCCGGTCGGCGCCCGCGCGACCGAACACGTGCTCGAGCAGTACACGGCGCGGGCGTGGAAGACCGAGATCGACATGGACGCGCTCCACGCCGAGGAGCTCCTCGGCTCCGGGTGGCTCGTCGTTCCGGTCAAGGACCCCGCCGAGTGGGAGGCGGGCGACGCCGACCGACTCGTCGACGCGCTCCGCGAGTTACAGTCGACCGACTTCCGGCGCGAGAGCGACCTCGGACGCTTCATGGCCGGACGCGAACCGTACCTCGTCCGGTGAGCGCCCGGACAGAGACCGGCTCGGTCGATCGACCGCGCGTCGACCGCCGGGCGGATGCTCGTGCGGTTTCGTCCCTCCTCCGACGTGTGGATCGGTACATCCGGATCGAGACCGGCGATCCGGTGCCTGATCGTCAGTAATAGGGCGACTACGGCAGTCATATTTGTCACTACTCCCCGGATTTTATACCAGTCCCCGTTATTCCTCACCGGACGCCCGAACGATCGGGCGTCGGCCGTAGGACTGGTACTCCATACGGCGGCTTGGTCAGCAGCGGCCCTCGCGGGCCGTTTTTCGTCGACGCGCCTCGATCGCGGAGCGGCGGCGCCGGACCGGGAAGCGGGACCGACCGGGAGCGCGCCGCGGTCACCGAGCGCGCGGGCGTCAGTCGGGTGCGAGCAGCTCCTCGAGATACCGCCCGACGTGGTCGTCCATGCGCCGCTTGAACCCGGCCCGTCGCGCGAGGCGGTCGAGCTCGCGCGAGACGTACGTCCCGTACTGGACCGCCTTCTTGTCCGCCGTCCGGACCGATTCGGGCACTCGCCCGGTCGCCGCCCGCCGGAGCGCGACCTTCCGCTCCCCGTCGATCGCGAGCAGCTCTCCCGGGAGCGCGAGCGCGCTCGCGACGACCCGGTCGTCGAGCAGCGGCGCGACCGGCTCGACCCCGGCGGCGCGGAGCGCGAGCACGTCGCGTTCGAGCTGGTCGGGGAGCGTCCGCACCGTCTCCGTACGGGCTCCGCGCACGGTGTCGGCCTCGACCCGGTCGTCGCTCGCCGGATCGACGACCTTGCTGTACCCGCCGAAGAGCTCGTCCGCGCCCTGCCCGACGGCGAGCCGGTCGATCCCGTCGGCGGCGGCCGCCTCGGCCGCGAGGTACAGCGGCACCGCGATAGCGAGGTCCATGGGGTTGCGGCGCCGCGTCGCGCGGGCGACCGCCCGAACGGCCCGCAGGAGCTCCTCGTGGGTGATCTCGACGACGCGCAGGTCCCGGTCCATGGCCGCGGCCGCCTCGCGGGCGGCCGCGACGTCGTGACACCCCTCGAAGCCGGCGACGTAGCAGGGGGCGTCGGGGGCGCCGGCCGCGACGATCCCCGAGTCGACGCCGCCGGAGAACGCGACCGCGAGCCGGCCGGTCCCGCCGACGCCGTCGGTGCCGTCTCCGAGGTCCCCGAGCGCGGCGTCGATCGCGGCGTCGACTCCCGCCTGTGCGGTCTCCGGATCGGCCGGCAGTTCGTCGGGGAGCGTCCAGACCCGTTCGACGCCGTTCGCGGACGCGACGCTCCCCGCCGGAACCGGCGTCGGGTCGGAGAGGGCGGCGCGGTCGAAGCTCCACGCGCTCGGGTCCGTCGGGGCGCGGGCGGCCGGCGCGTGACGGACCGCCGCGTCGGCGGCCGCTCGTTCCACGAACAGCGGCTGGCGCCCGAGGACGTCCCGGACGAGGACCGGCCCGTGGCGTCCGGGCGGGTCGGCGAGGCGCCCGGCGAAGCCGCGCCCGCCGGGGAGGGGGTCGCGGTCGCAGAGGGCGTCGCGGACGCGGTCGGCCGACGCGCCGCGCAGGTCGGTGTCTGACGGGGAGCCCGCCATCGCGGTCAGCGGAGCGCGTCGAGCGCGCGGAGCGCGCGGCGCTTGGCGCCGCCGCCGAACTGGCGGAGCGAGACGCGCCACGGGGTCCGTTTCCCGACGACGCTGGTCCGACCGCCGCGGATCGCGGAGAGGATCGCGTCCGCCGAGCGCTCGTCTGCGTCGACCTCGGTCACCGCCTGCCCGACCATCTCCGAGATGTGGGCGTCGCTGCCGGCGGTCATCGGGAGGCGGTTCCGGATCGCGAACTTCTCCGCCTGTCGGTTCGAGCGACCCGTGAACAGCCGCGAGTTGTACACCTCGATCGCGTCGGCGTCCGCGAGCTGCTCGGCGGTGATGTGGGCGGCGACGCCGTGACGGGACTTCTGGAAGGGGTGGGGGACGACCGCGATCCCGCCCTGATCGCGGATCCGGTCGAGGGTCTCCTCGAATGGGAGCCCGCTCTCGACGCGCTCGTCGATGCCGAACGCGAGGACGTGACCGGCCGCGGAGGTCACCTCCATACCGACGATGCCGACGAGGCCGTAGTCGGGGGCCATCTCGGCCGCCTGGATACTGGCGTCGATCTCGTCGTGGTCCGTGACGGCGAGCGCGTCCAGCCCGACCGCCGCCGCCTGCTCCAGGAGGAGGTCGATCGGGTCGCGCCCGTCGTAGGACAGCGCGGAGTGCGTGTGGAGCTCGACCGATAGCACGCTCTCCGTTTCGATGGTCGTCTTAAAAAGCGCCCCGGTCCGTCGGTGGTCGGGTCCGACCGCCGCAGGCGGCTCCGTCGCCGGCGACGTGGCAATTAAAAGCCATACGCGGCGGCGCGCTTTCGAGCGGCCGCCTTTGGCGGCCGCGAGGAACCCGCGAGGGAGGCGGCGGCCGGGCGCGGCTCCGCCCGCGCCGGCCCGCCCGCCGAGGCTGGGGAGGCGTGAGGCGCGGTGTTGTGGCGGGGCGGGGCGGGACTCAAAGGGGCAGCCGCGAGGCGGGCGCAGGCGTTCACGAGAGCAGAGCTCTCGTGAGCCAATCAGAACGCAAAGCGTTCTGATGACGACGTAAGCACCACAGAGAGCGAGCAACGCGAGTGACCGAGGAGCGCAACGAGCGTGCGCCCGCCTCGCGGCTGGGGCGTTGGAGGTGTTCACCGTCCCACAGACTGCGACGACGTACTGCCTCGCGGCAGCGAGGCGCGAAGCGCCTCTGGCAGCCGGCGGCAACGCCGCCGGCGACTGAGGCGTTGGAGGTGTTCACCGTCGATCCGCTGTCAGTTATTTATAAATGAACGGCTGAGTCGTTGCGGGTCATCGTCAAATAAGCGGTCGGTCACAGGCGCACGACCGGACACACAACCTCAAAAAAACGGATTCGTTCGACGCGATCAGAACGCGCTCTCGCCGACCGTCTCGCGGTAGGTCCCGGTGCCGCGGTGGGCCGTCTCGTCCCACGTCTCGACCGCGACCCGGACGCGCGTGTTCAGGGCGTCGTCCGGCGCGCCCTCGATCCGGAGCGTCGAGTCGCCGATGCGGGCGACCGTCTCGCCGTCCGCGTCGCCGGTGATCATCACCTCGATCACGTCGCCGGGGTCGTAGCTCGGGGTCGAGCTCCGGAGCGACCAGCCCGCGAGGAACTTCTCGAAGCGGCTCATGCGCGCGACACCTCTTCGGAGATCCGATCGGGAATGTACTCCCGCCCGAAGCCGGTGACCGCGGCCAGCAGGAAGACGATCACGAGGAACCAGCCGTGGAACACGTACGGCACGACCTCGATCGGGTTGACGACCATCTCGGGCCCGTACTGCTCGCCGAGCCCGTCGGGCCCGACCATCACCTGATAGCCGACCAGGACGCCGCCGGCCCACGGGAAGATGTACCCGAGCGCCGAGGTGTTGGCGTCCAAGATGTTCGCGCGCCGGTAGCCGTTGATGTTGAACTTCTCGCCGAGCCGCGCGATGTACGGGGCGATCGCGATCTCCGCGGCCGTGTTGATCGTGATCATGCCGTTGATCGTCGCCGTGCCGAGGACCATCGTCAGCTCCGCGCGGCGGACGGTGGTCGCGACGGAGTCGAGCAGGTACTCCAGGATGGCCTCGAACCCGCCGCCGCGGATCATGATCTGCGCCATCGACACGATCAACAGGGTCAACACGATCAGCGGGAAGAAGCCGATCGCGCCGGCGTAGAGGCTGCCGCCCACGCCCGCGGCCTCCCCCACCTGCACGAACGGGAGCGCCGTCGCGGGCGTGGGGTCGGTCGTCGTGAACACGAGGATGTCGGCGATCGACGAGAGCCCGAACGCGAGGTTGAACGCGATCGCGACGATGAGCCCCCACGAGATCGCCTCGACGATGTGCCGGCCCGCGACCGCCGTCGCGATGACGACGCCCATCGAGATCAGGTGGACCAGTCCGGGCGCCGTCGCCGACTCGCGGAGCGCGGCCGCACCCTCCAGGCTCGCCCCCGAGAGGACCGAGCCCATGATCAGGTACGCGGCGAAAGCGGGCACCGCGGCGATGATCGCGTACTTGAACCGCGAGGCGACGACGCCGCCGATGTCGGCGTCCTGCGTCACCGCGCTCACGATCGTCGTGTCGCTCACGGGCGCGAGGTTGTCGCCGAAGACGGCGCCCGACAGGATCGCGGCGAACAGCAGCACCGGATTCGCGCCGATGAGGACGCCGGCCGGGAAGAAGAGCGTCACGAACGCGACGGTCGCGCCGTAGCCGGTCCCGATCCCGGTCGCGAGCAGTCCGCAGAGGACGAACGCGGCCGCCGGGAACGTCGCCGCGCCGACGTTCAGGGCGTCGGCGGCGAAGATGAGCCCCTCGACGAACCCGCCGACCTGGAGCGTCTCGGCGAACATGCCCGCCCACAGCCACGCCACGATGGCGGTCGCGGCGACGCGCTGGGTCATCCCCTCGAAGATGGTGTCGGCGTACGCCTTCCAGTCCCCGCGCACGAGGAACATGCCGAGAATGGTCCCGACGAGCGCGCCGATCACGAGCCCGTTCGTGTCGCCGATGCCGAGGATCCCGCTCTGGACGATCGCCCAGAAGATGAAGAAGGCGATCGGCACCGTGCTCGCCCACTTGCCGCCGTAGAACGCGATCCGCGGCTCGTTCGGCTCTCCCGACTCGTCGGCGAAGCCGCCGTCGGTGACGGGAACGGGATCGTCGTCCCGCTCGGGGTCCGCCGTCGACGTCGCCGAGTCCGGCGGCGCGGGATCCGGTCGTCCGCTTTCCGTCGGCCGGTCGTTCGGGAGTGTCGAGTCGTCGGTTCGATCCGTCGAGTCGTCGTCGACTCGATTCGCCAAGTCGTCGGTTCGATCCGCCGAGTCGTCGTCAACTCGATCCGCTGGGCCGTCGTCAGGTGGGCCAGTCATGTGTCGTTCCCACGCGCTCGGTGACGGAGGATCCACGTATAACCCTCGTTTCGCGCGTGGGTTATCTGACGGGCGACCGGGTTCGCGCCGGCCGTCTCGCGAGCCACAAGAACACGCTTAAGAACCCCGGCGGCGACGTCTGGGATGGGAACAGCACAGCTGCAGATCCGACGCGCCGGGGCCTTTTCGCCCGCGGCTTGGGAATGTAGCAGTGCACCGACGCCTCCGGCGTCGCGGCTCGGGACGGTCCGCACGAGCGGGCCGTCCGCTCGGACCGCTCGCTCGACGCGAGCCCCGACAGCCGCGCCGCGCGGAGCCGTGGTCACGTTGTGGTTGTGCCGTTCCAATTTCAAACAATGGCACGAATGCACACGCGCCGTCGCGGTTCGTCCGGTTCGGACAAGCCGGCGACGGACGAGAACCCGGAGTGGAGCGACGTCGACGCCGAGGACATCGAGTCCCGCGTCGTCGAACTGGCGGAGCAGGGCCACGACCCCAGCGTCATCGGCCTCAAGCTCCGTGACGAGGGCGTCAAGGGCGTTCCGGTGCCCGACATCAAGCTGGCGACCGACAAGAAGCTCACCGAGATCCTCGAGGAGCACGACGCCGACGCGGAGTACCCCGAGGACCTCCGGAAGCTGATGAAACGCGCCGTCCGTCTCCGCGAGCACATGGAGGAGAACGGCCAGGACTACCAGAACAAGCGCGCGCTCCAGAACACCGAGTCCAAGATCCGCCGCCTCGCGAACTACTACCGCGGCGACGAGATCGACGAGGAGTTCACGTACACCTACGAGCTCGCCGCCGAGCTGGTCGGCGACGAGTGACGACGCCGACGAGACGGACCGAGGAGTAACCGACCACAACGCGACACGCAGACGACGCGAGAGCCGCCCGCGACCGCAGTGCGAACCGCCCGCGACCGCACCACCCACCCGATGACCGAAACGACGTCCGCCACGCCCACCCCCGACGCCCTCGCCGGCGTCCTCGCCGACGCGCCGTTCGCGCGGCTCGTCGCGACCGACGACGGCGACGCGCTGGCAGCCGCGGGGCTGCTCGCCCGGGCGCTGCGAGCCGTCGGCACGCCGTTTCAGGTCCGGGTCTCCGCCGATCCGGTGCCCGACGACGCCGACGACGGCGTCGCGGTGACGGTCGGCGCCGAACGCGGCGCGCACGCGATTTCCGGCGCCGGACGCCCGGCGAGCACGGACGCGTTCGCGATATCGCGCGCGCTCGGCGTCGAGCCGGACCCCGTCGTCGCCCTCGCGGGCGTCGTCGCGGCCGGCTCCGTCCCGGGGACGGACGGCTCGGGGGACGCGCTCGCCGCCGCCGAGGCGTCGGAGCGCGTTCGTCGGCGCCCCGGCGTCGCCGTTCCGACCGCGGACCTCGCGGACGGGATCGCGGCGTCGACGCTCGTCCGGACGCCGTACTCCGGCGACCCCGAGGCCGCGCGCGCCGCGCTCGCAGAGCTCGGGCTCCCGGTCGACCTGGACGACGACGCGCACCGACGCCTCGCGTCGCTGGTCGCCGTCGACGTCGCCGACGCGGACGGGGCCAGCGCGCGATCGACCGCGGCGGTCGAGCGCGCCCTTCGCCCCTACGCGACGGACGGCCCGTTCGAGACGGTCGGCGGCTACGCCGACGTCCTCGACGCGCTGGCCCGCGAGGCCCCCGGCACGGGAGTCGCGCTGGCGCTCGACGCCGACCCGAGCGACGACCTCCGGACGGCCGCGCTCGACGCGTGGCGGTCGCACGGGTTGGCGGCGCACCGCGCGCTCGACGCGGCGACGACCGGCCGGTACGACGGCTGCGTCGTCGCCCGCGTCGACCTCGCGGGAGGGAACTCTCCAGAGCGGGGGGACCCTGCGGCCGACGCGGCCGCCGTCCTCCCGACCGTCGCCCGGCTCGTCCGCGACTTCCGGTCGCCCGAGCCGGTCGCTATCGCGGTCGACGAATTGACCGGCCACCTCGCCGCAGCGGCCACTGGTGGGGGCCGCGCAACGGGCGACGCGGCCACCAGTGGGGGCCGCGCAGCGGACGACGCGGCCACCGAACCCCTCGGGCTCGGCGACGCCTGCCGGTCGGTCGCGACCGAGTTCGGCGGCGACGGCTGGGGGACCGCCGAGCGCGGCGGGCTCGCGGTCGCCGCGGGCGCGGACGGCCGCGGAAGCGAGGCCGACGGCGACATCACGGGCGCACTCGCCGCGCTCAGGGAGGCGCTATGAGCGGGGACGACCCACGGACCGACGTCGGGGCGTCCGGCGATGAGACGCGCGGCAATGGGACGCGCGGCGACGGGACGACCCGGACGGCGACCGTCCGGACGACCCACGCCGACGCGGCCCTCGTCGCCGCCGCGCTCGCTCCGGACGAGACCGACTCGATGGCGACTCGCGTCGACGGCGACGCGATCGAGTGCGCCGTCGAGCGACCCACGACCGGCGGGCTGCGCTCGACCGTGGACGATCACGTCGTGAACCTGCGCGTCGCAGACCGACTCGTCGAGCGCGCGAGGGCCCACCTCGCGGCCGGCGACGGAGGACGGTCCTCCGACACCAACACCGATACCAACACCAACACATGAGCGAACGATCCGTATCCAAGAGCAGAGACCAGAAGCGCTGGTACACCGTACTGGCGCCCGAACAGTTCGACCGGCAGGAGCTCGGCGAGACGCTCGCCGAGGAGCCCGACCAGGTCGTCGGCCGCACGATCACGACGACGCTGGGCGAGCTCACCGGCGACTCCGGCGCGAACAACACGAAGCTGACGTTCAAGATCACCGACGTCGGCAGCGACGCGGCCTACACCGAGTTCATCAAGTACGAGCTCACGCGGGACTACCTGCGCTCGCTCGTCCGCCGCGGCGCCTCGAAGGTCGAGGCGTCGATCACGGTGCTGACGACGGACGACTACCGCATCCGCGTCCAGCCCGTCGCGCTGACGACCAAGAAGGCCGACCGCTCCCAGGAGAAGGCGATCCGCCGCGTCATGATCGACAAGGTCCACGCGGCCGCCGAGGAGCGCACCTTCGAGGCGTTCGTCGACGCCATCGTCGACGGGAACCTCTCGTCGGCGATCTACGGCGAGGCGAAACTGATCTACCCGCTGCGCCGCGTCGAGGTCCAGAAGCTGACCCTCGAGGCGCGTCCGCGCGAGGTCGCCGCCGAGGAGGAGGCCGCCGTCGACGTCGACGCCGACGAAGTGGCCGTCGACGCCGACGAGTAACGCTCCGTCGACGCATCGACGCGACTTTTCCGTTTATCGACCGCGGAGCGGCGGCGCCGATTCGAACTCCCGTGAGCGAGAGCGGATGCGACGGTTCCATTTATAAGAGGAGACCGGAAGAAGCCGGTGCGAATGCGGCGGCGCGTGCTTCCGAGCGGCCGTTTTCAAGCGGCCGCGAGGAGCGCGCGCGGGAGTCGCGAGCGCGTTGGGCGACCGAAGGGAGCCCCGAGCGAGCGACGAGGCTGGGGAGGCGTGAGGTGCGGTTGCGGTGCGGGGTGGGACTCAAAGGGGCAGCCGCGAGGGCGAAGCACGCCGCAGTAAGCACCACAGCGAGCGGTAGCGAGCGAGGAGCGCAGCAAGGCGCGCGAGCCCTCGCGGCTGGGGCTTTGGAGGTGTATTCGGTCACAGCGACTGCAACGACGTGTAGCCGAGCGGCTGGGGCTTTGGAAGCGTTCACCGACCGATCTGCGGTGAATTGCTTATAAACAGCCGCTCACTCCACCGAGCGCGTCAACTGCTCGCGATACGGCTCGAACCCCTGCTTCTCGTAGAACCCCATCGCTCGCTCGTTGTCGACGTCGACGTCGAGCCGGAGCTCGCCGCAGTCCCGCTCGCGCGCGTCGGCGGCCGCCCGCTCCATCAGGCGGTCCGCGAGCCCGGTGCCGCGGTACGGTTCTTCCACGTAGATCTCACCGACTACGAGCCGGTCCGGGCGATCGAACGGGTCGGGACACTCGTCGACGCTCGTCAACAGCAGGCCCGTCAGTTCGAGGGCGGGGTGCGTGACGGGCGCAGTCGCGGGATCGGCCTCGGCGCCGGCGGAGGCCCTCACCGCCACCCACCCGCGGTTCCCCTCCTGTTCGAGCCGGTTCCGCGTGAACGCGACGTTGCGCTCGACGAACCGCTCGTCGGGCCAGTCGGCGAGCGCGTGCGCGTCGACCCGGTCGGCGAGCTCGCGGTGATACGGGAGCCACAGCTCGGCCGCGTAGCGGCGGAGGGCGTCGTCGTCGGTCGGGAGGCGTCGGAGCTCCACGCGGCCGACTGCGTCCACGCGAATTAAAAAGGCTGCCGTGGCATGCGGGTCGTCCGCATCCCCGGATATCCGGGAGACGAAAGCTTGAAACGCCGCTCGCCCGACCGCACGAGTATGGAACTGCGGGTCATCGAGAAGACCGACACGGAACTCCGCATCGAGATCGCCGGCGAGGACCACACGTTCATGAACGTGCTGAAGGGCGTCCTCCTGGAGACGGACGGCGTCGCGGCCGCGACCTACGACATGAACCCCGAGCAGTCCGGCGGCCAGACGGAGCCGGTGCTGACGGTGAAATCCGAGTCCGAGGACCCGCTCGACCTGCTCGCGGACGCCGCCGAGGCGATCACCCACCGGACCGGCGCGCTGCGCGACGCCGTGCAGGCGGCCTGAACCGGACTCGTCGGCGACCCCCCGAATACGTTTTCCGCCCGTCGCCGCTCCCGCGAGCCGCACGGCCGACCGAACGAGGGGCATACCTAAGTGTCGAGTCCAGAAACGGTGTGGTATGCCACCGAGCGTACTCATGCTGGGATGGGGGTACCCGCCGAACATCACCGGCGGGCTCGACGTCCACGTCGGCGAACTGTTCACCGGGCTCCGCGACGACCTCGGAGTGGAGGCCACCCTCGTGTTGCCCGCGGAGTTCGCCCCGGACGACGAGCCGGGGCTCGAAGCGGTAGAGACGGGCGACGGCGATGTCGCCGCCCGCGTCGAGCGCCTCAGTGACCGGTTCGCGGAGCTAGCGGCCGACCACGACGTGATCCACACCCACGACTGGTTCGGCTACGCGCCGGGGCGGCAGGCCGCCCGCGCGTCGGACGCCACCTGGGTCTCGTCGTTCCACTCGCTTGCGAGCGACCGCAACATCGACCCGCCCAAGCGGGAGATCGAGACCGAGCGCCGGCTCGCGAACGCCGCCGACACGAACATCGCCGTCAGCGAGATCGTCCGCGGCGACATCAAGGAGCTGTACGACGCCGACTCCCGCGTCGTGTACAACGGCTTCTCGACGCCGAAGTTCTCCGGGAAAGACGTCCGCGAAGACCTCGACATCGAGGGCGAGATGCTGTTCTTCGTCGGCAGACACACCGACCAGAAGGGGATCTCCCACCTGCTGTACGCGATGAAGAAACTCCGCGGCCGCGACGTCACCCTCGTCGTGGGCGGGTCGGGCCACCAGACCGAGCAGCTGAAGCGGTTCTCCGAGTTGGTCGGCATCGAGGACCGCGTCGAGTTCGTCGGCTACGTCCCCGAGGCGGAGCTCGGCGACTACTACGCCGCCTCTGACGCGTTCGTCTCCCCGTCGTACGCGGAGCCGTTCGGGATCACGATCACGGAGGCGCTGGAGGCGGGGACGCATGTGGTCGCGACGCCCTCGGGCGTCGCCGAGGTGCTCCCCGACGGCTGCCTCGTGGAGGTCGAGACGGACTCGGAGTCGATCGTCAACGGCCTCATCGAGGCGCTCGACCGCGAGGAGCCGCCGCAGTACGAGCGCCGCGAGTGGCTGGACGTGGCGAAGGACACGCTGGCGGTGTACGAAGAGGTAGCGTAAGCCGCCGCTCGGCCGACCGGATACGTAGACCTACTCCTCGTCGCCGCGGTACACGTCGAACTCGGTCGCCGTCCCGGGGTGACTGATCCGGAATCCCTCGGCCGTCTCGGTCACGCCGCGGGTGCTGCCCGAGTCGCCGCCGTAGGGGCTCTCTTCGCCGTCGACGCCGCTCCCGCCCTGATACGGCGAGGTGTACGGCGACGCCGACGGTGGCTCGTCGAATCCCTCCGGCGGGAGGTAGATCCGCTCGCCGCCCTCGGACCGGACGACGACCGCGACGTCGCGGGTCCCGCTCACGTCGATGACGGTTCGCTCCCCCGTAACGCGCGCGTCGATGTCGATATCGTCCATGCCACACGTTGCGGACGGGGGCGGTTTAGCACTACCGGCCGTCGGCGGCGGTGCGGAGCGGCCGCGTCGCCGCGCGCCGCGACCACACCCGGTGGTGAATCCTTTTGTGCGGTCGCGTCGAAGGCGATTCCGATGGACGTCAACAGCCATGCCGAGGAACTCGCCTCCGACCTCGGCGTCGACAAAGAGGAGGTCAAAGCCGACCTGGAGAACCTACTGGAGTACAGCGTCCCGATCGACGAGGCGAAACAGAGCGTCCGCCGAAAGCACGGGGGCGGCGGCGGAGGCTCGACGCCGACGCCGGACTCGGTCGACGTGGGCGAGATCACTACCGACCACGACGGCGTGACGGTCACCGTCCGCGTACTCACGCAGGGCACGCGGACGATCCGGTATCAGGGCGACGACCTCACGATCCGCGAGGGGGAGGTCGCCGACGAGACGGGCGTCATCTCCTACACCGCCTGGCAGGACTTCGGTTTCGAGCCCGGGGACTCGCTGACGATCGGCAACGCCGGCGTCCGCGAGTGGGAGGGCGAGCCGGAGCTCAACCTCAACGACTCCACCACCGTCGCCATCGCCGACGAGCCGGTCGAGGTGGACCGGGAGGTCGGCGGCGACCGGAACCTCGTCGACATCGCCGCGGGCGACCGCGGGCGGAACGTCGAGGTCCGCGTGCTGGAGGTCGACGAGAAGACGATCTCCGGACGGGACGGCGAGACGGAGATCTTAGAGGGCGTCGTGGGCGACGCGACCGCGAAGCTCCCCTTCACCGACTGGCAGCCCCGCGCCGAGTTGGAGCCGGGCGCCGACCTCCGGATCGAGGACGTCTACGTCCGCGAGTTCCGCGGGGTCCCCTCGCTCAACCTCACCGAGTTCTCGACGGTCACCCCGCTCCCCGATCCCGTCGAGGTCGCCGAGGACGCCCCGCGCCTCTCGATCGGCGAGGCGGTGGCCTCCGGCGGGATGTTCGACGTCGAGGTCGTCGGGAACGTCTTGGAGATCCGGGACGGCTCCGGGCTCATCGAGCGCTGTCCCGAGTGCGGGCGCGTCGTCCAGAACGGCCAGTGCCGGAGCCACGGCGACGTCGACGGCGAGGACGACCTCCGCGTGAAGGCGATTCTGGACGACGGCACCGACACCGTCACCGTCGTCCTCGACGACGAGCTCACCGCCGAGGTGTACGGCGGCGGGTTGGACGACGCCCTCGACGCGGCGAAGGACGCCATGGACAAGGGCGTCGTCGCCGAGGCGATCGCCGACTCGCTCGTCGGCCGCGCGTACCGCGTCCGGGGGAACCTCTCCGTCGACGACTACGGCGCGAACCTCGACGCGAGCGAGTTCGCGCTCGACGACGACGACCCGGCGGACGCCGCCCGCGCCGCGCTCGCGGAGGTGGGCGAATGAGCGACGACGGGCCGGGCGCCCGCGAGGTCGCCCACCGGGTGTTCGCGGCCGAGTTCGACGACGCCTCCCTCTCGTACTCCGAGAGCGACGAGGAGCGCGCCCCCAACTACGTCGTCACGCCGACCGGCGCGCGCGTGAACCGGCTGTTCGTCGCCGGCGTGCTCACCGAGGTCGAGCGCGTGAACGACGAGACGCGCCGCGGGCGGGTCGTCGACCCATCGGGCGCGTTCGTCACCTACGCCGGCCAGTACCAGCCCGAGGCGCAGGCGTTCCTCGAACGCGCCGACCCGCCGTCGTTCGTCGCGCTCACGGGGAAGGCGCGCACCTTCGAGCCCGAGGACTCCGACCGCGTGTTCACCTCGGTCCGCCCCGAGAGCCTCAACGAGGTCGACGCCGACACCCGAGACCGCTGGGTCGTCTCCGCCGCGGAGGCGACGCTCGACCGGCTCGCCGTCTTCGAAACGGCCCTCGACTCGGAGCTCCGCGGCGACGAGCTCCGTGCGGCCCTCGAATCTGGCGGCGCGCCCGCACCGCTGGCGGCGGGGATCCCGAAGGCGATCGCCCACTACGACACCTCGACGGCGTACGTCGAGGCGGTCCGACGGCTCGCCGTCGACGCGCTGGAGCTGATCGCCGGCGACCGCGACGAGGTCCGCGCGCTCGACCTCGCCCCCGACGCGGGCGGCGACGCGGCTATCGGCGCGCTCCCGGACACCGAAGTGACAATCGAGGCGCCGACCGGGGCCGCGGCGCCGTCGGAGGGTGCCGAGGCGGCCACCGACGTGGAGGCAGAAAGCGACGCCGACGCCAAGACGCAGGCGGCCGCCGACGCCGAGACACAGGCGTCCGCGGCGGTCGACGCCGGTGGCGAGTCCGAGTCGAGCGAGTCGAGCGCGACCGCCGAGAGCGACGGGAGTGAGACGGCCGAGACCACCGAGAGCGCCGCGACCGACGACACGGCCGCGGATTCCACCGCCGCGACCGACGAAGAGGGTGGGCTCGGCGACTTCGAGGCCGGTGACGAGGCCCTCGACGCCCCCGAGGAGCCGCTCGACGCCGACGACGGAACTACCGACGCGGCGGCCTCTGCCGAGGTCGACGCCGCGGACGACGAGATGTACGAACTCGACGACGAGGAGCGCGAGGAGATCGAGTCCGAGTTCGGCACCGACTTCGCGACCGGCTCGGAGGTCGACGAGCCCGGCGAGGCGGACATCGACGTGCCAGATCCCGAAGACCTACAGGAGACGCCCGAGGACGCGACGGCCACCGAACTCGACGTCGACGCCAGCGAGACGGTCGACGCCGGCGAGACGGACGACGCCGGCGAGACGGACGACCCGAGCGACGAGTCCGGCGGATCGGACGCGGCCGACGAGCCGGACGACGACGTCGAGGCCGCCGCCGTCGACGTCGAGGCCGCCGCCGTCGACGCCATGACCGCGCTCGACGACGGCGACGGCGCCGACCGCGAGGCGGTCGTCGACCGGGTGGTCGACGAGCACGGCGTCGACGCCGACGCCGTCGAGGACGCGATCCAGGACGCGCTGATGAGCGGGAAGTGTTACGAGCCCGGCGACGGGGTGCTCAAGCCGATCTGATGGTGTCGGGCGTGACGCCCGCCGTCGAGCCGGTCGTCGGTGAGCCGGCCGCCGTTGCCGACCTCGGCGAGGAGCGCGCGCTGCTCGTCGCCGACGTGCACGCCGGCATCGAGGTCGGCCTCCGCTACGAGCGCGGCGTCGAACTCGACGACCGGGCGGACGAGCGCCGCGAGCGGCTCTGCGACATCCTGGCGGTGACCGACGCCGACCGGCTCGTCGTCCTCGGCGACCTCGCCCACCGCATCGCGGCGCCGGAGGGCGAGGAGCGCGAGGAGCTGGAGACCCTGATCCGGACCGTGACCGACCGCGTCCCGATGACGCTCGTCGAGGGGAATCACGACGGGGGCGTCGCGGAGGCGTTCGCCGCCGACCTCGACGTGATCGGGGCCGGCGGAGGCGTGATCGGTGCGGGCGCTCGCGGCGGGGCGGACGGCCGGTCCGGAGCCGGCGGCGTCGGCGTCTGCCACGGCCACACGTGGCCGGACCCGGCGCTCCTCGACGCCGACGTGGTGTGTATGGGTCACGAACACCCGCAGGTGCGGCTGGAGGATTCGGTCGGCGGCTCCCGCGTGAAGCGCGCGTGGCTCCGCGGCCGGATCGATCCGGCGGCGTTCGTCGAGGACGGCGATTCGGCGGCCGCCGTCGTCGACGGAGAACCGCCCGAACTCGTCGTCTTCCCGGCGTTCAACGAGCGCTCCGGGGGAACGTGGGTCAACGTCGACGGCCAGTCGTTCCTCGCGCCGTTCCTCCCCGACGCGCTCCCGGCGGGCGACGCGTACCTGCTGAACGGGACGCGGCTCGGCGACTTCCGGCGGATCTGAGGGCGGTTCGGGACGTCTCGACGCGGCTCGCCGCACCCCTCCCCGGCGGGAGCGTTTTCTCTCGGGACGCCGAAGCGGCGTCATGGTCGTCGACCGCGCGCCGACCGATATCGACGAGGCGGGATGGCACTGGCTCCGGGTCAGACACGTGACGGGGTTCCCGCGGAACGCCCGCGACGGCTACTTCCCGAGACACGGCGTGACGCGCCCGGCGGCGACGACGGAGACGGACTTACCGCCGGTCGGTGAGGGAGGCGAAGACCTCCCGGCCGACGCCGCGACCGTGGCCGACGCGGACCGGCTCGCGCTCGAGACGACGTACCTGAGCGGGAAGTGGCTCGTCGAGCGCTCGCCGGAGACGGTGAACGACCTCTGGGAGGCGGTGGTCGAGGACGTCGCGGCCGAGCGGTTCTGGGACGCGAAGGTCACGACCCGGGCCGGCCGCGAGGCGTTCGACGAGACGGACCACGCCGTGCTCGTGTTCACGCCCAACTACTTCGACCGGGACGACGTCGAGCGGGTCCGGCGTCGACTCAGGGAGACCCACGGAGTGAGAGAGGAGATCCGCTACCGGCCCGACGTCTACACGCTCGACGGGGCCCACGAGGAGGTGCTCGGCGAACTGACCGACAGCGGCGCGGCGCGGTTTCGGGCTTAAGAAGGCGAGAGCGGCGACGGACCGCCGACCGCGAGACTACTCGACCGGCCGGAACCGGAAGCCGTCCCACTCCTGGCTCTCCGGCTCGCGGATCCCCGCGTCCGGCTCTCTGAGGTCGTCGGCGTAGACGGGCTCGACGCGGTCGCCGATGTCGACGTCGACGTCGCCCGGCGCGTCAGTGCCCGCATCGTCGTCCGCATCGCCGCGCGACGCGACCTGCCCGAGCGCGCGGACAACCGGCCCGTCGTACCCCTCGCCCATGTCGAACTCGACGATCGCGAGGGTGTTCGGCTCGCGGACGCCCGGCGGGGTCGCCGTCGACGTCGTCCACGTGACGACCCGGGCCTCGTACTCGGCGAGGTCGACCGTCCCGACGCGCTCGGCGCCGTTCGGACTCACGGTGTGGGGCGGGTAGGTGACCGTTCCGTCCGCGTACTCGGCGGCCTCGAGGATCGGTTCGGCGCTGTCCCCCCGGTCGTCTGCTCCGGCGTCGGTCGTCTCCGCGGTCTCGTCGCTCATTGGCTTCCCTCCAGAATCGCGGTGGTCACGCAGTTCCCGAACCCGCCGACGTTGCAGGCGAGGCCCGTGTCGGCCTCGACCTGTCGCGGTCCGGCGGTCCCGGTGACCTGCTTATATATTTCGTACACCTGTGCGACGCCGCTGGCCCCGAGCGGGTGCCCCTTCGATTTGAGCCCGCCGGAGGTGTTGATCGGGAGCGCCCCGTCGCGGTCGGTGACGCCCTCCTCGACCGCCTTCCACCCCTCGCCCTTCTCGAAGAAGCCGAGGTCCTCGCTCTGGAGGAACTCGAGGATGGTGAACATGTCGTGGAGCTCCGCCACGTCGACGTCGTCCGGCCCGATACCGGCCATCTCGTAGGCGATATCGGAGGAGTCGGCGACGCCGCCCATCGTCGTCGGGTCCGCCCGCTCGTGGACGACGTGGGTGTCCGTCGCGCCGCCGATTCCCGAGACGACCGCGTACTCGTCCGCGGGGACGTACTCCTCGGCGACCGACTCCGGACAGAACACGAGCGCCGCGGAGCCGTCCGTGATCGGACAGAAGTCGTACAGCCGGAGGGGGTCGGCGACGACCGGCGAGTCGAGGACCGTGTCGAGGTCGACCTCCTTCTGGAACTGGGCGTGGGGGTTGTCCACGCCGTTCCTGTGGTTCTTCACCGCGACCTTGCCGAGGCTCTCGCGGGGCGCGTCGTACTCGTCGAGGTAGAGCCGCGCGGTGAGCCCCGCGAAGGAGGGAAGCGTGACCCCGTGTTTGTACTCGACCGGGTGCGTGAGCGACGCGATCACGTCGGTCGCCTCCGCGGTGGTCCGGTGGGTCATCTTCTCGCCGCCGACCAACATGGTGAGGTCGCTGGCGCCGGAGGCGACCGACTGCCACGCGGCGTACACGCCCGCGCCCCCCGACGAGGAGGTCTGGTCGATGCGGGCGGTGTACGCCGGGGTGGCCGCCAGGTCGTGAGCGAGCGCGTTCGGGACGCCGGTCTGGCCCTCGAACTCGCCGCTGGCCATGTTCGAGACGTACAGGTGATCGAGGTCGTCGCCGTCGATGCCGGCGTCGTCGAGCGCGGCCGCGCCCGCCTCGGCCAGCAGCTCGCGCACCCAGGCGTCGCGCTGGCCGAACTGGGTCATCGACGCGCCGATGATCGCTACGCGTTCCATACGCCCGGGTCCACGGCGCCCGCCTAAAGCGTACCTCTCTGCGGTCGACGGCGATCCGTCGGCGTCGCCTCCGGACGGCCGCCCCTACTCCGCGCGCCGACCCGCGTGCCCGGGGTAGTCGCGCTCGAACCGCGAGCCGATCTCGTCGCGGTCGAGTCGGATCACGACCGGTCGGCCGTGCGGGCACGCGTACGGGTTCTCGCAGGCGTCGAGCCGGTCGAGCAGGTCCACGACCCGCCCCTCGGTCAGCGAGGTGTTCCCGGTCACGGAGGGGTAACACGCCAGGTCCGCGAGCAGCTCGTCGACGACGTCGGTCACGGGCTCGTCGCCCTCGGTGGCGTCGCCGACGAACGCGGAGAGGACGTCCCGGAGGAGGTCCGGATCGAGGGCGGCGTCGAAGACCGCCGGGACCGACTCCACGACGGCCTCGCGCTCGCCCGCGAGCTCGGCGCGGAACCCGATCGCCGCGAGGTCGTCGACGAAGTCGTCGAACACCGCCGCCTCTCGCGCGGTGAGCTCGACGCGGACCGGCTCCGCGAGCGCCTGCGCGTCGACGCCGTCGGCGAAGGCGGTCCGCAGTCGCTCGTAGTTCACCCGCTCGTCGGCTGCGTGTTGGTCGATCAGCACGAGCCCGTCCGGCGCCTCCGCGACGACGTAGGTCTCGTGGAGCTGCCCGAGGACGCGCAGCGGCGGGAGCGAGTCGTAGGTCCGCTCCGCGGCCTCCGTCGTGTCGCCCGCGAGCGTCCGCTGGGCGGTCGCGGTGGAGCGTGGGCCGGTCGTCGGTTCCGTCGCCGGTCCTCGTCGCTCGTCCGGATCGCCGGCGACGTCGTCCGTGATGGGCCCGGAATCCGTGACGGGGCCGGAATCGACGTCGGCGTCCGAGGCGGAATCGGTGGCGGCGTCGTCGGTGACAGCGGCTCCCGAGTCGCCGAACCGGTCGAGCCCGTCCGCTTCTCCGGCGTCGGTCTCGGTTGCGGCCCCGCTTCCGCCGTCGGCTCCCGTGTCGCCCTCGGCGTCGTCCGGCGCCGACTGCCAGCTCCGCGGCGACGGGCGGTCGGGCGGTGACGGGTCCGGCTCGGCGGCGTCGGCCGACCCCACGTCGCCGACCGCCCACGCGTCCTCGTCGGTCGGGTCCAGTTCGGACGCCCCGGTCGCGGGCTCGCCGTCTCCCCCCGTGCCGCTCCCGTCGACGTCGCGCTCGTCGCCCTCCCGCCCGTCGAGCGCCGCGCGCTCGTGGTCGGTGCCGGCGCCACCGACGGCCTCGGTCGGCGTCTCCTCGGGGGTGATCGCCGTCTGGTCCGGCGCCGACCGGCCTCGCGGCGCGGTCGAGCGGATCAGCCCGTGATCGAGCAGCGCGCTCTCGACCGCCTCCGCGACCGCGGCGCGCACGGCGGGCTCCTCGTCGAACCGAACCTCCAGCTTCCGGGGGTGGACGTTCACGTCCACGTCGCCGGGCGGCACCTCGACGAACAGCACGGCGAAGGGGTAGCGGTCGGGCGCGAGCTGGCCGCCGTACGCCTCCAACACCGCCTCGCGGAGCGCGCTCGCGGTGACGTACCGGTCGTTAACGTAGGTCGCGAGGTACTCGCGGGTCGAGCGCGTCGTCTCCGGGTGGGAGACGAGGCCGGTGACGCGGCGGACGGGAGCGTCGGTCGGTGCGTCGCTGTTCCCCCCCGCCTCGGGCGTCCGCTCCACGTCGACCATCGCCTCCGCGACCTCGCGGCCGTACACGGCCAGCACGGCCGAGCGGAGGTCACCGTTCCCCTCGGTCGCGAACGTCTCGCGGCCGTCGTGCTCCAGCGAGACCGCGACGTCCGGGTTCGCGAGCGCGTAGCCGGTGACGACCGTGTTGACGCGGTCGAACTCGGTGGTCGTCCGCTTGAGGAACTTCTTGCGGGCAGGGGTGTTATAAAAGAGGTCCGCCACCTCGACGGTCGTCCCCTCGGGACAGCCCGCGGGCCGGACGTCGCCGACCTCGCCGCCCTCGACGGTGATCTCGGCGCCCGCGTCGGCGTCCGGGGGACGCGACCGGACGGTGAGCCGCGAGACCGCGCCGACGGTATACAGCGCCTCGCCGCGGAAGCCGAGGGTGCCGACCCCGCGGTCGAGGTCCTCGATGTCGCCGATCTTCGAGGTGGCGTGCTCCGCGACCGCGGCCTCGAGCTGGTCGGCCGGGATCCCCACGCCGTCGTCGCGCACGCGGACCCCCCCGGTGCCGCCGGCCTCGACCGAGACCGCGACCCGGCTCGCGCCCGCGTCGAGGCTGTTCTCGATCAGCTCCTTGACGACGCTCGCCGGGCGCTCGACGACCTCGCCGGCCGCGATGCGCTGGACGGTGCGCTCGTCCAACCGCTCGATGTTCGGCGGCTCCATTGCTACTCTCCGGTCGGACGAGCGCACACTTGAAGCCGTTGTCGCCGACGGCGACGCGAGACGGATGGCATGTCGAGAGTGACGCTATTTATGAACCGATCTGCGGTGGCGCGCGCCTCTGAGCGCCCGAAGGGCGCGAGGAGCGCGTGCGAGGTCGTCGGGCTTCGCCCGACTGCCAGAGGCGCTTCGCGCCTCGCTGTCGCCGGCGCGTAGCGCCGGCTGCCAGAGGGACCTCCGGTCCCTCGCTGGAGTCGGTTGTCCGGAGCAACGCGGAGGACCACCGACGAGGCTGGGGAGGTGTGAGGCTGCGGTCCCGCGAACGAAGTGAGCGGGAGCATGGAAGTGGTAGCCCGCGCAGCGAAGCGAGCAGGAACAGGGCGAGACCGGAGGTCTCGCTTGCTCACGCGGTGAAACCGCGTGACCGTCTTCTAGCGGTGCTGTGCAGTGCGGGGGGGGACTCAAAGGGGCAGTCGCGAGGGCTTTGGCGGTGGTCACCGACGGTCTGCGATCACTTATCATAACCGAGCCGTCGCGGCTCCGGAAGCGTTCACCGCCAAAGCAACCGAGTGTAAATAACCGTCTCAGACCACGGCGGCCGCGATCTCCTCGTCGCTCAGGAACACGTCCTCGCCGGTCTCGGCGTCGAACAGGTGAATGTTCGCCTCGTCGAAGACGATGCCCACCTCGTCGCCGGCCGCGGGCTTGATGTCCGGGGTCGACCGCGCGAGGAAGTCCTCGTTCACGTCGAGGTGGACGTAGTTGTCGGACCCGATCGGCTCGACGACCTCGACGGTCGAGATAAGCGTCTCGTCGCCGGTCGGACCCTCGACGATTTTGATGTTCTCCGGGCGGACGCCGAGCGTGTACGGACCGGTCTCGACGTCGTGGCCCGCGACGTACTCGGCGCTGAGTTCGAGGTCGAGGCCGACCGACTCGCTCCGGATCGCCGCGGTCGTCCCGTCGGTCTCGACGTCGACGTCGATGAAGTTCATCGAGGGGGAGCCGATGAAGCCCGCGACGAACTCGTTGACCGGGTTCTCGTACACCTCGGTCGGCGCGCCGACCTGCTGGAGCTTTCCGTCGTTCAGGATCGCGAGGCGATCGCCCATCGTCATCGCCTCCTCCTGATCGTGGGTGACGTACATCGCCGTGACGCCGAACTCCTTCTGGAGCTTCTGGATCTCCGCGCGCATCTCGGTCCGGAGCTTCGCGTCGAGGTTCGAGAGCGGCTCGTCGAACAGGAACACCTCGGGCTCCCGGGCGATGGCGCGGCCGAGGGCGACGCGCTGTTTCTGTCCGCCCGAGAGCTCGTCCGGCTTGTCGTCGAGCAGGTGCGCGATCCCCATCATCTCGGCCATGTCGGTCACGCGCTCGCGACGCTCGTCTTTCGTCATATCGGTGCTCATCTTGAGCCCGAACCCCATGTTCTCCATCACCGTCTTGTGGGGGTACAGGGCGTAGTTCTGGAACACCATCGCGACGGGGCGCTCCTTCGCGTGGATGTCCGTGACGTCCTCGTCGTCGAAGCGTATCGTTCCCGACGTTGGCTCTTCCAGCCCGGCAACCATCCGCAGCGTAGTGGTCTTTCCGCAGCCCGACGGCCCGACGACGGTCACGAACTCGCCGTCTTCGATCTCCAAGTCGAGGTCGTCGACGGCGACGATGGTCCCTCGGTCGAACTCCTTCCGGAGGGTGTCGAGCGTTACACTTGCCATTTACTGGCAAAGTGTGCTTCCCGCATATTAGTTCTTCGCTGTTTTTCCGATATATGAGGAACAATCTCATCTTAAATATGAACCCGAGCCAGTGCTGGATACGAGCGCTCAGCGTGACCGTCGACAGCGGTGACGGGGACGACGGCCGACCCCAAAAATTAAATGTATGAATATGTAATTCATCGTTTGTTGTAGACACATGAACGAGAAACGCAGAACGCTACTCAAAACGATGGGGGGAAGTACCGCGCTCGCGGCGCTCGCGGGCTGTATCAGCACGGACAGCGGCGACGGGTCCGACGACGGCGACGACGGCGACGGGTCTGACGGGTCCGACGACGGCGACGACGGCGACGACGGCGACGACGGAAGTCAGGGAACCGCGACGCTGTGGACGGACCTCTCCGACGGCGAGGACGAGGCGATGTCCGGGTACGTCGACGAGTTCGAGTCGGAGGCGGGTCACACGATCGACAAGGAGGCGCCCGGCGGCGACCTCGACCAGCAGCTCGAGACCGCCATCCCGTCCGGCGAGGGCCCCGACTCGTGGGTCTGGGCGCACGACTGGATCGGCCGGTTCGCGGTCCGCGATGAGCCGCCGTTCCTCTACGACGCGAGCGACGACGTCGACGTCTCGCTCGACGAGTACTCCGGGGCCGCACAGGAGGCTGTTCAGTACGACGGCGCGCTCCACGGGCTCCCGTTCGCTTCGGAGACGGTCGCCCTGTTCTACAACGAGGACATGGTCGACGCTCCGCCGGAGACCCTCGAGGAGATGGTCTCCGTCATGGACGAGTTTCACAGCCCCGGAAACGGCGAATACGGGCTCTCGTATCCCGTTGCGGACCCGTACTTCGTCAGCGGATTCATCCAGGCGTACGGCGGGAACATCTTCGACGAGGAGAACCTGGAGGTCACCCTCGACAGCGACGCCTGCAAGCAGGGGATGGACGCGCTCGAGACGCTGTTCGACTACGTCCCGGCCGATCCGGGATACGAGTCGCAGATCGTCGCGTTCGCCGACGGCGCGGCTCCGTTCGCGATCAACGGCCCGTGGGAGCTCGCGAACCTCTCCGGGGAGATCGACAACCTCGGCGTCGCGCCGCTGCCGACGGTCGACGGGAACCACCCGCGCACGTACTCCGGTATCCAGACGTTCTACTTCAGCGCCATGCTGAACGACGCCGACCAGTCGACGGTCGACGCGACCACCGGGCTCGCCGAGTGGTACACCACGAACGAGGAGATCGTCGAGACCAACGCGGCCGAGCAGGGGTACATCCCCGTGCTCAGCTCCGTGGTCGAGGACGGGAACCTCTCTGCGGAGGTCGAGGCGTTCGCCCGACAGGTCGACCACGGCGTCCCGATCCCGACCCATCCAGACATGAACAGCGTCTGGACGCCGCTGACAGATGCGCTCGAGCGCGTCTTCAACGGCGACCAGGAGAGCGGTCCCGCCCTCGATCAGGCCGCTTCCGAGATCCGGGAGAACCTGTAGGCGTCCTTCCACCCAGTCATCATGGCTTCCCCACACACCGGTACCGGCGCGAGCGGCTTGGCGCGGCTCCGAGCAGCGGTCCCGTTCTCCAACCGCGACTGGGGGCTCCTCCTCGTTATCCCCGGCGTCATCCTCTTCTCGAGCTTCATGCTGTACCCGATCTTCTATCTGTTCTATATCTCCCTGACCGACGCGACGTTCGCCGGATCGGTGATCGGGGGCGGCGCCGAGCTGATCGGGCTGGACAACTACGTTCAGCTGCTGAGCGACTCCCAGTTCTGGACATCGATGTCGACGACGTGGCTGTTCGTCGCCGTCTCGCTCGTAATCAAGGTGTTCGTCGCCGTCGGGATCGCCCTCCTGTTGAACCACGCGCGCGTGGCCGGCAAGCGCTACATGCGCGCGGCGGTGATCGTCCCGCTCGGATTCCCCGGGATCTTCACGATCACCGTCTGGCGCGGGATGTTCAGCGACGCCCGGTTCGGCGTGTTCAACACGATCCTCGGACGGTACAACGGGGTCATGTCGTCACTGTCGGCGCCCGAGGTCCTCCTCTTCGACGTCCCGATCGGCTTTCTCAGCGGTCGGTGGGAGGCGTTCTTCGCGTACGTCACCACGGAGGTGTGGCTGGCGTACCCGTTCATGGTGATCATCATCGTGAGCGCGCTCCAAGACGTGCCGCGCGAGCTCCACGAGGCCGCGATGGTCGACGGGGCGGGGTTCCTCCAGCGGTTCCGGACCGTGACGCTGCCCGCGATCAGGCGGCCGGTGCTGTTCGCGTCGATCCTCACCGGCGCGACGTCGTTCCAGCAGTTCCTGATCCCGTGGGTGTTCAACCAGGGCGGCCCGGCGCGGCAGAACGAACTGATCATCGTGTACGGCTACCGCGAGGCGATCAGCTTCAACGAGTTCGGGCTCTCGGCCGCGATCCTCATCGTCGCGATCGCCTTTATCGGCGTGTTCATGTACGCCGCCGTGCGCTACGGCGGCCTCGCCGAGGGGGTGGGTGACGAATGAGCGCGCTCGGAGCCGCCCTCGCGATGGTCCGCGCGAAGCTCGTCGGGCTCGCGACCGCCCCGAAGCGGTTCGTCGTGACGATCCAGCGGGCGATCTACGACCTGCGGACCGGCAAGCGCACCCCGTGGGACGTCGCCAAGAGCGTGCTGATGACGGCGTTCGGGCTGTTGATGGTGCTGATCCTATTGTTCCCGCTGTTCTGGATCTTCGCGGCGTCGCTCGCCGAGGGGACCCGGCTGTTCAACACGAGCGGGATCTTCCCCGACCCGACGACGTACAACCTCGACGCGTACCGGTGGGTGCTGTTCGAGTCCGACTTCTTCTTCATCGACGGCGACTGGGGGTACCCCCAGCTCGTTATCGGCGGCGGGAGCGGGCTCGTTCCGCTCGGCTTCCGGTGGGCCGGCACCGAGACCGGCCCGGGCGCGGTGTTCAACAGCCTCTACCTCGTGAGCGTGACGATCGTCGCCGGCTTCGGGATGATCGTGCCGGCGGCGTACGCGTTCTCACGCCGGAGCTTCATCGGTCGCAAGCGGATCCTCTACGGGTACGTGCTGTTCACGCAGATCGGCGCCGGGCTCTCGATCGCGACGCTCGTGGCGCTGTACTCGCTGTTCAGCTCCTACGGGCTGACGAACAACCTGTTCATCCTCGGGCTGTTCTACGCCGCCGGCGCGATCCCGTTCAACACCTGGCTGCTGAAGACGTACATGGACAACATCCCCGTCTCCTACGAGGAGGCGGCGATGGTGGACGGCGCGAGCTTCCTCGACACGATCCGGGAGGTCATCCTCCCGCTGACGAAGCCGGGACTCGCCGTCGTGCTCATCTTCGTCTGGCTCGCCGGGTGGAACGAGTTCATCATCGCGCAGACGCTGCTCTCGCCGGATAACTACCCGCTCTCGGTGGAGCTGTACAACCTCGCCACCGAGGGGCGGTTCTCGACGCCGTGGACGCGCTTCGCGGCGTTCGCGAACCTGTTCGCGCTCCCCGTCGCGATCGTCTACTTCGCGGCGCAGCGCTCCGTCGAGGACGGCCTCTCGTTCGGCGGGATGGAGGGATAAGACGCGGGTCGGCCCGTTTTATTCCGTTCTGCGTTTCTCTCGTTTTGCGCGGTTTCTCGTTTTGCGCGTTCTCCGAAATTGGTGGCCGACGACGGAACGGCGGTGTATACCTCCAAAGCCCCAGTCGCCGGCGGCCACGCCGCCGGCTGTCAGAGGGACCTTCGGTCCCTCGCTACTCGCGCCTTTCAGGCGCTCGCCGGCACGCGCCACCGCAGAATCGGTTTGTAAAATAACGGTCGTCGTGGACGGTCGTTCGGCCCTCAGTCGTCCGCCGTCGGCGTCGGCGCTTTACCGCCGAATCGGTCGCGGTCGTGGTCCGCCTCGAAGTCGAGGTCTGGACCGCGCGCGATGATCCCGGACGGCGTCACGTCCGGGTGGGTCGTGTAGTAGTGCTCCTTGATGTGGCTCGTGTTCACGGTCTCGGCGACGCCCTCGGTCTGGTAGAGGTCCCGCAGGTACGGCCACAGGTGCTCGTACTGGTGGACGAACCGCTTGTTACACATGAAATGGGTGTGGTACACCTGGTCGAACCGCACCAGCGTGGTGAACAGGCAGATGTCGGCCTCGGTGAGCGAGTCGCCGACGAGGTACCGCTGGTCCGCGAGGTGGTCGTTCCAGCGGCCGAGCGCGTCGAACAGGTCGTCGACCGCCTCGTCGTACGCCGACTGCGAGGTCGCGAACCCGGCGCGGTAGACGCCGTTGTTGATCGGCTCGTAGATCTCGGTGATCACCTCGTCGACGTCCGCGACGGTCGCCTCGTCGTCGGGGCCGGGGAGCAGCGAGACGTCGTTCCCGAGGCCGTCGAACGCGGTGGAGAGGGTGCGGAGGATCTCGCGGGACTCGTTGTTGACTACTGTCTCCTCCTCGGTGTCCCACAGCACGGGGACGGTCACGCGGCAGGTGGCGTCGGGGTCGGCCGCGACGTACAGCTCTCGGAGGTAGTCGCTGCCGTGGAGGCGGTCGGGGGTACAGCCCTCCTTTTCCGGAGTGAACTGCCAGCCGTCCTCGGCGCGGTACGGGTCGACGACCGAGACGCCGATGGCGTCCTCCAAGCCGAGGAGCGACCGCGCGAGCAGGATGCGGTGCGCCCACGGGCACGCGTAGGAGACGTACAGGTGATACCGGCCCGCCTCGGGCTGGAACCGCTCATCGGGCTCGGCGTCGACGTGGGCCGGCACGTCGCTGCCGGCGATCCAGTTCCGGAACGTCGTCTCCCCGCGCTGGAACGACCCGTCCCCGTCCGTCGCCTCGTACGCGTCCGTCCGCCACTCGCCGTCGACGAGTTGATTCATACCGATCACACGAGCGCGAGCCTCATAACGTGGGCGGGGACGTGCGTGTCACCCGGCCGACTCGGCGGTAGCATTAATCCCCCTCCCGGTGAGAGACGGACCCATGAGCCGATCCGCGCGAACGGACCCACAGGACCCGCCCGCAGTCGCGGTCGTCGGCGGCGGCGCGGTCGGCGTCACCGCGGCCGCCGACCTCGCGGCCCGCGGCGCCCACGTGACGCTCTACGACCGCGACGACCTCGGCGCCGGGAGCTCCGGCCGCGCCGCCGGCGTCCTCTACGACGCGTACGCCGAGGACGTCGACGCCGCCCTGGCCGCCCGCGCGATGGAGCGGTTCCGGGCGTTCGACCGCTCGCTCCCGGGGTTCTCGTTCACGCCGTGCCCGTACGTGATCGCGGTCCGCGAGGGCGACACGGACGCCGACGCCGTGCCGTCGATGGTCGACCGGATGCGCTCGCACGGCCGCGAGGTCTCGGTCGTCGACCCGGCGGCGCTCGCCGAGCGGTTCCCGGTCGCGACCGACGACCTCGCGGTCGCCGCAGTCGCCGAGAACGGCGGGTGGTGCGACCCGGCGAGCTACGTCGCGGCGATGGGCCGACGGGCACGCCGCGAGGGCGTGACCGTCGAAACCGGGACGGCGGTTTCGCTGACCGGCGCGGGCGCGGAGCTCCGGATCGGCGCGAGCGGAGGCGGGGTCGACGGAGGGGGGGACGGCAGAGGGGGGAGCCGCGCCGAGGTCCGCGAGTTCGACGCGGTCGTCGTCGCCGCCGGCGCGCACACCGCCGACGTCCTCGCGGGCGCCGAGATCGCGGTCCCGGTCGTCCCCTATCGCGTGCAGGCGCTGACGAGCGGGGTCGCCTACGACGGTCCGATGGTCTACGACGCGACCGCGGGCGTCTACCTCCGCCCGCACCCGACCGGGCTGCTGGCCGGCGACGGGACCGAGCCGTTCGCGGCCGACCCGGACGACTACGACCGCGAGGGCGACGACTGGTTCGTCGAGTCCGTCGCGACGACGCTCCGCGAGCGCGTCGACGCCGTGGGCGACGGCGAGCCGGACGTGGAGCGGGCGTGGGCCGGGCTCTGCACGGCGACGCCCGACGGCGACCCGCTCCTCGGACCGGTCGGCGGGGGAACGGACGCCGCAGGCGGGTCCGGCGGCGACCCGGACCGCCTGTTTGTCGCCGCCGGCTGGCAGGGACACGGGTTCATGCGCGCGCCGGCGGTGGGAGAACACGTCGCGGAGGGCGTGTTGGCGTCGCTCGACGGGGCCGCCGCCGATGCTCCCGAGTCGCCGTGGATCGAACCGTTCGATCCCGACCGGTTCGACGGGGACGAGACGTTCGAGATCACGGAGGGGATGTCGGTCGAGGGCCGGACGAAGAACTGAGGGCCGAAGAGCGGGGCGGCGTGGGCGTCTCCGCCGTTACCCGTCGGCGTCGTCTTCCTCGACGACCGCGACGTCCCGCCCGTCGTCTTTCTTCGGGATCTCCACCTGCAGCGTCCCGTTGCGGGTCAGCGTCGCGTTCGCGCCCTCCGGCGTGACGTTCGCGTCGTTGGGGAGGTCCGCGCTCCCCGAGAGGGAGACGCCCCGTCCGGGGAACCGCATCTCGTAGCCGTCGTAGAAGTCGCGGAACCGGTCGAGCTCGACTTCGACGGTGTGATCGAGGAAGGTCACGTTCAGGTCCTCGCCGCGGACGCCCGGGGCGTCGAAGACGACGAGGTAGGCGTCGTCGCTCTCGAGGAGGTCGTACGAGAGCGGGCGACGCTCCTGCATCTTGCTCCATCCTCGCCCGACCCGTTCGAGGGCGCGGCGGACGGCCGACCGGCCCGCCTCGACGAATCCGCTCACGGGTTACACCTCGACTTCGGCGAGGTCGCTCCCGCCGCAGTACGGGCACGACAGGTCCTCAACGGCGTGGTCGTCGGGAACGTCGTACGTGTAGTGGTTCTCGAACATGTCGAGCTCGCAGTCGTCGCTCTCGCATTTGACCTCCATCGTCGATGGCATATACGACACCGTTGTGTCGGCGAGGGCTTAAACGGCGTGGCGGCGGTCGTCCGTGTATGGACGTCAGCGGGGACGGCGACGTGGCGGGGCAGTCGAGCGGCGAGTCGGCGCGCACAGACGGCGACTCGGGTCGCGCTACTGACGAACCGATCCGCGTGTGCGGCGTCGACTTCAGCGCGGCGGCGACCGACGCGGGACGGAAGACGTGGATCGCGAGCGGGCGGGTCGACCCCCCGAGCGACGACCTGGTCGTGACCGACCTCCGGCCACTCGCCGACGTCGCCGGTCTCGACGACGCGGGCCGCACGGACGCGCTGCCGGCGCTCGCGGGGTGGATCCGCGAGCGCGACGAGGCAACCGTGGTCGGGCTCGACTTCCCGTTCGGACTGCCGCGGTTCGTCGTCGAGGAGACGGGCAACGAGTCGTGGCGGTCGTTTATAAATGGATTTCCGGAGTCGATCGGGGTCAACGGAAGCGAAGGCGGCGACCCGAGCAAGGGCGACGGCGACGGTGACTCGGGCGACGGCGACGGTGACTCGGGCGAGGGCGAGGGCGACGGTGACTCGGGCGACGGCGACGGCGACCCGCGCGATCCGGTGCGCGCGTTCGCCGAGCGCTGCGTCGGGCTGACCGAGCGCCACGGCGAGGGGACCTACGCCAAGCGCCGGACGGACGCCGCCGTCGGCGCGCGCTCGCCCTACGGGTTCATCGCCGACACCATCGCCTTTTACGGCATGCGCGACGTGCTCGCCTCCCTGATCGACGAGGTCCGGTTCGCGCCGATGGACCGGACGGACGGGGGCTGGCGGCCCGAGGCGCCGGCGGGACCGACGGCGGTCGAGACGTACCCGGCCGCGGTGCTGGACCGGCTCGGCCTCCACCGGACGAACTACAAGGGAAGCGGCGACGAGAAGGCGACCCGGCGTCGGCGGAACGCCGAGGGGCTGGCCGAGGCGGCCGGCGTCGTATATAACTCCGGGTCCGGGCTGACGGAGACGATGGTCGCGGACGCGGGCGGCGACGCCCTCGACGCCGTCGCCGCCTGCGTCGGGGCGTTCACGGCCTGGACGCGCGACTACGAGCCGGACGCCGCCGCGCTCGGCGACCCCGACGCGGTCGCCCTCGAGGGACACATCTACGGCTGAGGGGTCGCGTCGCCGGCCGCGGCGGCATATATATTCGACCGGGCGGCCCCCGACGTTCCGCACGCTTTTCCCGTCTCGGCCGACTACGGTGGGTCAACATGACCGATTCGCCCGCGTCGGGCCGGGGGTCGCTCCCGCCCGATCCGAACGACCTCTCCGTCACCATCGTCGACGGCTACGTCGACGAGCCGGCGCACTTCGGCGTGCCGCCGTACATCTCGACGTACCCGCGGTACACGGCCGGCGCGCTCGTCGACGCGGGCGTCCCCGAGGGGCAGATCACCTACCACACCATCGACGAGCTGCGCGAGGACCGCGGGAAGCGCGCCGACGTCGCCGACGCCGACCTCATGGTGTACGTCGGCGGGATGACGGTCCCCGGGAAGTACGTCGGCGGCACCCCGGCCGAGCCCGACGAGGTCCGCGAGCTGGGCTGGACCGCGGACGGCGTCACCCTGCTCGGCGGGCCGGTGCGGTTCGGCGTCGGCGAGGAGAACGCGGGCGCGACCGAGACCGAGCGCGACGACCTCGACTACGACTTCGTCGCCATGGGCGACGTGGAGGCGGCCGCCCACGACCTCGTGCGCGAGGGGTTAGAGGGGTTCGGCAACCGGATGCGCGACAACGCGGAGATCGACCGCTGGGCCGAGAAGGGCGCGTTCGTCGTCGAGCAGCACCCCAACCACCCCGACTACCTCATCTGCGAGATGGAGACCTCCCGCGGCTGCGCTTACCGCTGTTCGTTCTGCACGGAGCCGCTGTACGGGAGCCCGGCGTTCCGCGAGGCGCGCTCCGTCGTTGAGGAGGTCGACGCGCTCTCGGATCGGGGGGTCAAGCACTTCCGGCTCGGGCGGCAGGCCGACATCCTCGCGTTCGGCGGCGACGGCGAGGCGCCGAACCCCGACGCGCTCCGCGAGCTGTACGGCGGGATCCGCGAGGTCGCGCCCGACCTCCGGACGCTCCACCTCGACAACATGAACCCGGTGACGATCACCGACTACCCCGAGGCCTCCCGCGAGGCGATCCGGGTCATCGCCGCGCACAACACGCCCGGCGACACCGCCGCGTTCGGGCTCGAATCGGCCGACCCGGTCGTCCAAGAGCGGAACAACCTGCTGGTCACCGCCGAGGAGTGCCTGGAGGCCGTCCGCGTCGTTAACGAGGAAGGCGGGTGGCGGCCGGGCGACACGCCGGAGACCACGCCCGGCGGCGACGACCGGGTGACCGGCCCCTCGACCGGCCCGGACGCCTCGCCGCGGCTCCCGAAGCTGCTCCCCGGGATCAACCTCGTCCACGGGCTCGCCGGCGAGCGCCCGGAGACGTACGAGCACAACAAGCGGTTCCTCCAGACGGTGTACGACGAGGGGCTGATGCTCCGCCGGATCAACATCCGGCAGGTGATGGCGTTCGCCGGCACGGAGATGGCCGAGACGGGCGCGGACATCGCCCAGGAGCACAAAGACCAGTTCCAGGCGTACAAGCGGGAGGTCCGCGAGACGGTCGACAACCCGATGCTCGACCGCGTCGTCCCGCCCGGGACCGTCCTCCCCGACGTCCACTTGGAGTACCACCAGGACGGGAAGACGTTCGGCCGCCAGCTCGGCACGTACGCCCTCCTGGTCGCCGTCCCCGGCGAGCGCGAGCTCGGCACCGCCATCGACGTGGCGATCACGGACCACGGTTACCGCTCGGTCACCGGCGTGCCCTACCCCCTCGACGTCAACGCGGCGTCGATGGACGAGCTGACGGCGATCCCCGGGATCAACCGGAGCACGGCCGGAGACGTCGTCGTCGGACGCCCCTACGGCTCGGTCGAGGCGGTCGACGCCGGCGTCGCCGACCTCTCGCGGTTCGCCGTCGCCGACGACCTCGACGTGCCGATCCCCGGACGTGAACTCGCCGGGTCAGGCCCCGGCCCGGCCGCGCGCTCCCTGCTCGACCGGCGCGACGGTTCCTCCCTGGGACGCGGGGACTGAGCCGATGGCGGAACCGAAACCGGACCCCGGACCGCCGGTCAACCGCGTCCCGGTTCCGGTCGACACCCGCGCGCCCGGCGGGACCACGAACGCCTACGTCGCCGGGGGACTCCTCGTCGACCCGGCCGCCCGGACCGACGCCCTCGACGCCGCGGTCGGGGTCGGCGGAGGGACCGACGGCGGTCCGAGCGACGGCGAGCCGGGAGCCGCCGGTGTCGACGCGATAGCGGTCACCCACACGCACCCGGACCACGTCGGCGCGGTCGCCGCGTACGCCGATCGCGCAGACGCCCCCGTCTTCGCGCACGCCGACCACGTCGACCGGTTCGTCGCCGCGACCGGCGTCGAGCCGGACGGGACGTTCGCCGGCGGCGAGCGCGTCGGGGACACGCCCGTTCGCGCGGTCGACACGCCCGGCCACGCGCCGGACCACGTCGCCTTCGCGGTCGGACGCGTACGCGAAGACGGACGTGGCGACGGACGCGGAGGCGACGACGGCGAGAACCCTCCCGGCGTGCTCCTCTGCGGCGACCTCGCCGTGGCCGAGGGGAGCGTCGCGGTCGGCGCTCCCGAGGGCGACCTCCGCGGGTACCTCGACAGCCTCGAACGCGTCCGCGACGCCGGCTACGACCGGCTCTACCCCGGTCACGGTCCCGTGATCGACGACCCACGCGGGGTCTGCGACCGGCTGATCGAACACCGACTGGACCGCGAGCGGGCGGTCCTCGCGGCGGTCGAGGCCGGCGCGAGCGACGTGGACGGGGTCGTCGACCGCGCCTACGAGAAGGACCTGAGCGGCGTCGCGGACCTCGCGCGAACGACCGTCGTCGCGCACTTAGAGAAGCTGTTCGCGGAGGGACGGATCGACGGGGAGTGGGCCGACCGGCTCGGTCGCGAGCGCGGGAAGTGACGAGCCTCGACGCTGCGCCGGGGAACGAGCCTCGACGCTACCCCATGGATCCGCGCTACTGCTCGGCCCCGAGCTCGGCCGCGATCGCCTCCAGCGGCGTCTCCGTCACGTCCACGAACCGGCCCCCGACGTCGACGACGCCGCCGTCGGTGGCGGGGTCGTCGCCCACGTGGATCAGCGTCTCGGGCGCGACGTCGAGGGCGGCGGCCGCGGCCTCGAACGCCTCGGGGTGCGGCTTCCGCCACCCGCACCCGACGCTGGTCGTGACCGCGTCGAACTCGCCGCGGAGCCCGGCGCGGATCAGCGTCTTGGGGACGAGTTCCGGAACGGCGCAGTTCGAGAGGAGCCCCACCGGCCCCTTCGCGGCGGCGTCGCGGACGGCCTGCCGCGCGTCGTCGCGTCTGGTCACGTCCGGGTCGAACGCCGCGACGACGGCGTGCCGGACGACGTTCTCCGTCGCGTCGACGCCGCGGGAGGCGAGCGCGCGCGCGACGTGGGCCGGGAGGGGGACCTCCGCGCCCGCCGGGGCGTCCACGTGTCGCTCGCCGTACGCGACGTGCCAGTCGTCCGGGACGGCGACGTCGCGGGACTCCAGCTCGCGCGCGACGATCTCCGCGGGGTCGGACGGGTACTCGACGTCGACGAGGGTGCCGAACAGATCGAAGGTGACTGCCACGATACCGTCCCTTGGAGCAAAACGGGATTGAAGCTGTCGGTCGGAGAGGCGATCGACGGCGCCCGCCGCGCGTCGGCGGCCGAGTCGCGACGGGTGGGGAGCGTCGTCGGCCGCCCGGTCAGAGCATCGGGACGATGTGGATCGAGTAGAACCGATAGAGCCCCGTCACCCACGCGCAGAGCCAGAGTATCATGAAGCCGGCCACGCCGGCGCGGAGCCGAGCGCGCCAGTGGCTCATGTCCTCGTGGAGTTCGTCGATGTCGACGTCCGGGTCCTCGTACGCGTCGGCGTTGCGCTTCGCCTGGAAGATCCGGACGATACCCGTGAGCGCGAACGCCAGGAGCGCGTACGCCTGCAGTCCGAGGAACGCGTGGATCACCGCGAGCCCGGTCAGCCGCCGGAGGACCCGGGGGATCATCCACCCGACGATCGGGACGGTGGTCAGCGCCAGTCCGACGCCGATGTACCGCAGGTGGTGGGTGAGGACGTTCCAGCTCACGGTCTCGGCGTCGATCATGATCCACGCCCCGTAGAGCAGGAAGGGGAGGCTCATCGTCACCGACAGGCCGGCGAGCGCCGCCAAGACCGACTCGTCTACCATCGATCGACGCTTCGGGCTCCGGCGCGTAAAACTCCCCGATCCGTCCGTCGCCTCGGACGGCTTCCCCGCCGATTCGGTCGGCTAGGTCGATTCGGTCGGCGTCGAGCGCGGACGAAAACAGTTAGCGTCCGGAGCGCGTACGGTCGCACGATGGAGGACACCTCGACGGGATCGGAGTCGGAGCCGAGGCCGGGGCGGGCGCCGGACGCATCCGACGACGGGGCGTCCCGCGACGGCGACCCGCCCGAAGACGGAGGCGACGCGGCCGTCGAGGGCGGTGACGCGGACGCGGCGGACCGCGGGGACGCCGACGCGGACGCTGCCGACGAGCTCGACGAACTCAGGCGACGCGTCGAGGCGGAGTACGACTTCGACGACTTCGGGCCGTCGGACATGGCCCGGATGAGCGCGGAGGAGTGGGACGCCGCCTTCGACCCCGACACGTGGATCACCGGCGACCGCCTGCTCGAGCGCGCGGAGGCGGAGCTGAAGTCGCGGATCGCCCGTCGGGATGTCTTCGGCGTGTTGGAGCGCGTGCGGGCCGACGGCGAGGAGCGGCTTCTCGTCTACTCCGATGAGGGGTACGCCATCGTCCGCCCGACCGGCGAGGTGGCCGGGCAGGGAACGGTGCTGCGCGACATCGAACCGATCGTCGCGCTGGCGGCGATGGAGTCGTACGACGTGCCCGAGCCGCCGGACGACTGGTCGCTCCCGCACCCCGACACCGTGCCACAGGGCTCCGGCGAGTTCGGGAACCTCATGGTCCAGGTGATCGCGATCGTCCAGGTGCTCGCCGGCGTGGCGCTGTTGGCCGCCACGTTCCTCACCGACCTCAACACGATCGTCGCGCCCGCGATGGGGATCGTGTTCCTGCTCATCGGGCTCTTCCTGTTCGTGATGGTGGCGAACGCGCGGCTCTCCGATCGGTTCCGCTCGGAGGAGTACCGCGAGCGGCTTCGCGCCCTCCGCGAGGCGAAGGAGCGACCCGACTTCGTCCCGGTCGAAGGAGGGGTCGTAGACGAGGAGGAGCTCGACGAGTAAAGAGCCGTTATCGAGGGGTAGAGCCCCTGTAAACGCTTCCACGCGGACGAGTTCAGTCGGTGGGTTTAAGCGCACGCCGTCCTGAGTGAGCCTGTATGAAAAGGCGGGAATTCGTGCGGACGGCCGGCGGTGCGACCGCGGCGACCGCGGCCGCCGTCGGGACGACCGGAACGGCCGCCGCACAGGAGCAACAACCGGACTGGCCGAGCGGCGCCAGCGACGGGAACCTCGGAGAGTACGTGGACGCTCGCGGCGAGAGCGAGGTGACCGTCGAGGTGGGCGCGGACGACGACGGGCTCGCCTTCGACCCGACGCTGCTGTGGGTGGACACGGGCACGACGGTCACGTTCGAGTGGACGGGCGACGGCGGCGCCCACAACGTGGTGACGGTCGACGGCCCGGCCGAGCTGGACAGCGGCGACCCGGTGGACGAGGAGGGCGAAACCTACGAGGTCGAGCTGGGCGAGGACGCGGCCGGCATCACCCACTACCACTGCGTCCCCCACGACGCGGTCGGGATGCACGGCGGCATCGCCGTCGGCGAAGACGTCGAGACCACCGAGGTTGGCGGCGCGTCCACCGGCTGGCCGGAGAACATCGCCCACGTCGGAGTGCCGCTCCACGCGCACTGGGTCGGGATCGCCGCGATTCTGGGCATCTCGCTCACCTTCGTGTTCACGTTCTACCTGTTGAAGTACGGCGAGTCGGCCCACACCGGTCACGGGGGTAACCAATGAGCTCCGGCGGCTCCTCGTACGGGGACATCCACCGGTACGAGCCGGCCCGCGAGAGCACGGCCGCGGCGATCGCGATCGTGCTCCTCACGATCATCGAGGTCGTGTTCGTCGGACTGTTCGTCTATGGGCTCATGTCCGCGTGGGCGTCGACCGAGTTCGGGAACATGTACACCGGCGCGCTGTTGGCGATGATCTTCATCGACCTCGCGTTCATCCTCCTGTTGTACCGCAAGGAATTCCTTCCGGACGTGATGATCGTGAAGAAGCGTCGTCGCAAGTGGGAGGACCTCTACGTTCGCGAGGAGGACAAGGACGGCACCGGCATCGACACCGGCAGTGCCATGGAGACGGTCAAACGGGCAGTCTACCCGTACTACAAGAAGTAACCCGACAATGAGCCTCAAAAAACAAGACGAGATGGACCACAACGCGTGGCTCAAAACGCAGGATCTGACGGTCATCGAGACCGCGTTCCTCACCACGCTCATCTGGCTGGACAAGCGGCTCCGCATCGTCGACTACCTCGAACTGCTGGAGACGATGTACTACCGCGCGAACCTCCAGATGCCGAAGAGCCACACGGAGCAGTACGACCTGGACAACAAGTTCTGGTACTGGTACCCGCTGTACTCGCTCGGATCGCTGTCGATCATCGCGTATCTGGTCGCGGCGATCTCGGGCGCGCTGCTCGGATTCTACTACTCGCCGTCCACCGCCGGCGCCGCCGCGCAGGGCGACCCGACGGCGGCGTACGACTCGCTCGTGTTTATCATGACGGACGTGCAGTTCGGCTACATGCTCCGCTCGATCCACCGCTGGTCGGCCCAGTTCATGGTCGCCGCGGTGTTCCTGCACATGCTCCGCGTGTACTTCACCGGCTCCTACAAGGAGCCCCGCGAGGTCAACTGGATCCTCGGAATCGTCCTCATCGGCCTGACGCTGCTGTTCGGCTTCTCCGGGTACGTGCTCCCGTGGAAGCAGCTGTCGTTCTGGGCCGCGCAGATCGGCGTCGAGATGGCGCTCGCGACGCCCCTCGTGGGCGAGTGGGCGGCGCAGCTCCTGTTCGGCGGCTTCACGCTCGGACAGGCGACGCTCGTGAGAATGTACATCCTGCACGTCTTCGTGCTGCCGTTCGTGGTGACCGGCCTCATCGCGCTCCACGTCGGCATCGTCTGGGTGCAGGGGATCGCCGAGCCGCACTAATCCAATGACTGACGACACCACCCCACTGACGGACGGAGGCACCGACGAGGAGGCGCGCACCGACGGCGGACCGCCGGCGACGGTCCCGCCGGACGACGAGACCCCGACCTGGAGCGAACGCAAGGAGCACTCCAGCGGGCTCGCACAGCTCACCTACCAGTACTTCGAGCGCTCCCGGCGCGAGGACGAGGACCTCCGCGCGGAGTCGACGTACGTCGAGCGCGACGTGCTCGGCTTCCCCACGTGGCCCCACGAGACGATTCGTAACCTCGCTATCACGAGCTTCTTCGTCGGGATCATGATCCTCGTGTCGGCGCTGATGCCGGCGCACTTCGGCGAGCCGGCGAACCCCGGGTCGACGCCGGCGATCATCCTGCCCGACTGGTACCTCTACTGGTCGTTCGGCCTCCTGAAGCTCGACCCGCTTAACCCGGATCTGGCGGTGCTCGGCGGGAACATCGTCATGTCGAACGAGCTGCTCGGGATCGTGGCTCACGGGATCGTCTTCGGCGTCATCACGCTCGTGCCGTTCCTCAACAAGGGGAGCGCGCGGCGTCCCGTCGAGCAGCCGTTCTGGGCGGCCGTCGGCGTGGCCGGCGTTATCCTGTCGTTCACGCTCGCGGCGCTCGCGATCCAGAACTTCTTCCCGATCTCGCTCGACCTGCTGCTCACGCTGACGTTCATGCTCCCGCTCGTCGGAGGAATCATCACCTACGCGGTGTTGAAGACGATGCGTGAAGGGTACATGTACGACCTGAACCGGCGGTACTACATGCTGCGGCCGCCGAAGTAACGGCAAAGAGTCGCGACCGGCGCTCCGCTTTCCCGCCCGTCGACCACCAGTTCGATGTCATCACCAACCGATCACGACGACGCACAGGCGTTCGACGAGACGGGCGATCCGATCGCCGCTGACGAGCAAGAGGACCCGCGAGACGAGCCGACGGGCCCGCGGATCGGCCCCGACGGACGCGAGGTGGTGGTCCCGTTCCGTCTGTACAAGGCCGTCACCGTCTTTTCGACGCTCGCGGCCGTCGTCGCGTACCTGATCGGGTTCACGCTCGTCGACGCCGCGACGCTGCAGATAAGCTTCGTCCGGACGACGGTCGTCTATATCCTGAACAGCGCCGGACTCTATCCGTCACAGGACGTGCTGGTCGCCGTGCTAGCGATAACGGGAATCGTCTTCATCATCGCGGGGACGGCGGTGTACGTCCTCGGGACGCGGTTCCGCGGCCAAGGGATGGGAAAGTCTCAAGACGACTCCGGCGAATCGTGAAGTAATGGCAGACGAGTTCATGAAGGGCTTCGCGCTGTTCACGCTCGGTGGCCTCGGCTGGCTCACCTTCGGTGGATGGTACCGGACGCCCTCGTACTACGACGTCGTGCAGCTGGTCAACCCGCCCGAGGGCATCGAAAGCGCCTACGGGGAAATCGGTCTCATCGCCGGCGACGCGTTCTTCTGGGTGATGATCCTCGGGGCGCTCACGTTCTGGGTGTTGATCCCGGCGAGCCGCGAACTGCGCGACGCCCTCGACGACGACGACGCAGACGCCGCGAACTAACAGGCGGTCTCGTTTTACTGTCGGAGCGGTCGCCGCCGAGCGCGTCTCGCGGCGTTCCGTCCACCGTGTCCTCCGCGACGCCGAGGTCACGTCCCGTGAGCCCGTCCGACGACAGGCGGCGGGCAGACGCGGCGTCGCGAGAGAGAGGGCCAAGCGGCGAACGGACGCGTCGTCGCGAGAGACGGGACCACAGGCGGCGAGCACGCGAGCGGGACGCCACGACGGAGCGAAGCGACACGGAAGCGCGAACGATCGTGAAGGGGAGGGGCCGCGGACGGGAGGGAGACGTCGGTCGCGGGAGTTCCGGCGGTCGCCGTCTACGCGACGACGAACTGGTTCCAGATGCCCGAGACGAGGAACCACAGGGAGTAGTAGGCGGCGAACACCAAGACGAGCAGCGACGCCGCAATCGAGCTCTTCGGGGCCTCGATCGGCATGTCGTTTCGCGCCTCGACGTTGCGCGCCTCCAACTCGAAGAGGTCGGCGATCAGCATCGTGATCACGAGCACCGAGAGGATAACACCGCTCACGGGCGCGACGGGCACGAACAGGAAGCTCAACAGCACGAGCCCGATGTTCGTGAACGCGTGCGGCGTGTACGGTTCGACCTCGTCACCGTCGGTTCCCTGTTCGACGTGACTTCGGTACGCGATGTGTCGCGTCGCGAGGTTCGCGACTGCCATGACGAGTATCGCGTACGGCAGCACCGGTCCGACGGCGGACAGCCAGCCGAGGGGAACGAGGAACTGCAGTGGGTCCATATCGACACATCCGGTCACGAGTTATTAGAGTGTTTCCGATCGTCGCGCTCGACCCGCGTCGGCGAGCGTCACGAGCGTGACTCGCTCGGTGGCCTCGATCGCGACGGACCGGTGCGGCGTGACGACGCCGCGCTCTCGCCCGTCGACGACGAGCGCGACCGACTCCGTCTCGCGCTCGACGGAGAGGGAGAGGCGGCTCGCGACGATCCGCGCGTCCGTTCGGGTGCTGAACGGGGCGATCGGCGTGACGGCGAGTCCGGCACCGGGTTCTACGACCGGACCGCCGGCGGCGTTGGCGTACCCGTCGCTCCCGAGCGGCGTCGCGACGACCACGCCGTCGGCGCGGAACGAGTCGTCCGGCCCGTCGGTGAAGTCGACCGCGAACTCGGAGATGCGAGCGGGCTCGGCGGTGACGAGCGCGACGTCGAAGGCGGCGCGCCGCGTCGGTCCGTCCCCCGCGTCGACCGCGAGGATCGGGTGCGCGGCACGCTGGACGCCGTCGACGGGCGGGTCGTCGACGTGCTCGTCGCCGCGGAGCGCCGCGTCGATCAGCGTTCGAACGCGCCCCTCCGCGTCGTCGGCGTCGACCGCGAGCCGCCGCGAGCCGACCGGAATCACCGGCGCGTCCGGGGCGTCGAGGAGCACGTCGCGGAGGGCGTCGTCGCCGACCGCGACGACCACGTCCGCGACGGACCGCTCGGCGGACCGGTAGGGGGAGCGCCCGAGGGCCTCCCGGAGCGCCGCCGCCCGATCGTCGCCGACGACCGCGACGCGCCGTTCCGACGGTTGCATACGCGATGGGTGCGGTCGGCGCGCGTGAAAACCTCCCGGTTCTCGGCTGGGGCTGCTCCTAGAACGGCCAGTCGCCCGTGATCTTCATCCCGGTCGCTTTCCCTTCGCGTTCCAGCGCCCCCGCGATCTCCTCGCGGTCTCGCCGCTCGGTGGTCACCGACTCGTCGGCGAGCTCGACGACGAGTTCGGTCAGCAGGATCGCCTGCTCGCGAAGGTTGCGGGACTCCAGCTTGTCGAGCGTGTCGGCGCCGGTGTGGCCCCAGCCGCGGCCGCGTCCCTCGGTCTCGCCGGAGACCATGTACCCCGGGATCCCGCGCTCGACGAACGGCCAGTGGTCGCTGTGAGGCACCAGCTCTTCGCCGAGCGTGATCGGGTGATCGAAGCGGTCGCTCACGCGCTCTCCCGCCGCCTCCAGCGCGTCGAAGCCGTGGTGGTCGAGCTTCAGCGTGCGGCCGAACACGTTGCTGTCGACGTTGACGACGGCCGCGACTCGGTCGGGGTCGACCTCGTCCGCGAACAGCGAGGAGCCCACGAGCCCCACCTCCTCGGCGCCGAAGCCGACGAACCGAACGCGCCGGTCGAGCTCGTCCTCGCGGGCGGCGAGGGCGGTCGCGACCTCGACGATCGTGGCCGTTCCGGCCCCGTTGTCCATCGCGCCCTGCGAGATGTCGTGGGCGTCGACGTGCGAGGAGACGACGAGGAACTCGTCGGTGTCGGGGCCGAGCTCGGCAACCGCGTTCCCGCTGGTCGCGTCGGCGATCTCGCAGTCGACCGCAACGGTCAGGTCGTCGCCCTCGTGCCGGCGGGCGAGCCGCGCGCCGGTCTCCTTCGAGACGCCGACCGCGGGAATGTCGCCCACGGGCGCGTCCGCCGTGCCGACGCTGCCGGTCGGCGGGAGCGTCCCCTCGACGTGGTTCGCGAAGACGAAGGCGGCGGCATCGGCCTCGACGGCGTGATAGTACTTCTCGCGGCGGTGGATGAACCGGTCGACGGAGTCGGGGGTGTCCGAGGAGACCATCACGACCTTGCCGTCGAGGTCCCCCGCGAAGTCCTCGGGGACGCCGTAGCCGAGGTCGACGAACTCGCCGGTCGCCTCGCCGCTCGGGCTTCGCGGGAGCGCGATGCAGGCGTTCATTCCGCTGGCGACCGGGTCGTCGCCGCGACGGATCGCGCTGTTCCCGCGCTCCCAGCCCTGTATCTCGAACACCTCGATCCGGGCGTCCCGCGCGCCGGCGTCGGCCAGCGCGTCGCGCGTCAGTTCCAGTCCCTCGCGCTCGCCGTCGGTGCCGGCCATGCGGCTCCCGACGTCGACGAGGGCTTCGAGGTGCGTCCAGCCGGCGGCGCTCGTGAAGGTGTCGCCGATCCAGTCGGTCATGCGTGTCGGTGCGGCGGCGGCTAATCAAGCGTTTCGGTGGCGGCGGCCGGTGCCGGAGTTTATAAACCGGGAACGAGCGGAAGCACGACCGACGCGGCCTCGGCGGCCGCGAACGTCGAGTCGTAGAGGTGATTTAAAAGGAGATAGGTGACGACGCCGAGCACGAGCGAGAGGATCCACGCGCTCGCCGCGATCCGCCCGACGCGGCGATGCGGGGTCTCGTTCCGCAGCTCGCGCTCCGTGTGGGTGAGTCCCAGGACGATCGCGTAGAGGACGACGGGCACGGAGACGACGGAGAGCAGGATGTGGATCGCGAGCATGATCAGGTACGCGGGATACACCCACTCCCACAGCGGCACCCAGCCGTACGAGGAGTCCAGGACGAACTCCTTCGTCCCGCCGCCCGCCACCTTCGGGAGGTACATGGCGAGGAACACGAGGATGAGGGCAAAAGAGGTGGTCATCGCCGCGGCGTGTTTCTTCACCTCGTCGTTGCGGATCCAGTACCAGCCGAGCGAGAGCGTGACGATCGCGACGGTGTTGACGGCGGCGATGGCGTGCGCGAGCAGGTCGACGGTACCCCGGGTCAGCGTCGGGAACAGCGCCTGGAACTCGGGAACGAGGAACACGCCGCCGACGGCGCCGTAGCCGACGATCGTGAGGAGTACGGTTATCGCGCCGGCCCGCTCCTTGGCCCGGTCGCGAACGCTGGCGGTGGACATACAGGTGGTTGTCGCGGGACGGTTATTTCGCTTTCGAGGACGAGACGAGCCGCCGGCCGTCAGGGGTGAAGAGTCGCGGCCGTCAGGGCTGCCCAGGGTGCCGGGGCCGCCGCGGGCGCCTGGGCCGCCGCGGGCGTCGAGGCCATCGCGGGCGCCTCACCGCTCGATGACGCCCGTCGCCGTCGCGACCTCGATGGCGGCCTCCTCGTTGATCCCGCCCTGGAGGATCGTGTAGCGGTCGCGGATCTCGTGGGCGGTCGTCAGCGCGGCGAGCAGCTCCTCGTCGTCGACGCCGAGCTCGGCCGCGGTCGTCGGGGCGTCGAGCTCCGCGAGCGCCTCGCGGATCGCGCTCCACCGCCCGTTCTCGCCGCTGTGGAGGTACTCCGTCATGATCGATGCGACGCCGACCTGATGACCGTGAAGCGCCTTGCCGGGGGCGATCCGGTCGAGCTGGTGGGAGATGAGGTGCTCCGCGCCGGAGGCGGGCCGAGAGGAGCCCGCGATCGACATCGCGACCCCGGAGGAGACGAGCGCCTTCACGACGACCCACGACGACTCCTCTAAGCCGGGCCGGATCATGTCGGCGTTCTCGACGAGGAGCTCGGCGGTCATCTCCGAGAGCGCGCCGGCGTACTCGCTGTACTCGACGTTGCGGAGCCGCTGGGCGAGCCGCCAGTCCTTCACGGCGGTGTAGTTGGAGATGATGTCGGCACAGCCCGCGGTGGTGAGTCGCCACGGCGCGTTGGCGAGCAGCGTCGTGTCCGCGACGACCGCCAGCGGCGGGTCGGCGGCGACCGAGTGGCGCGTGTCGCCCTCGGGGATCGACGAGCGCCCCGAGACGATCCCGTCGTGGGAGGCGACCGTGGGGACGGAGACGAAGCCGACGCCGAGGTGGTCGGCCGCCATCTTCGCGATGTCGATCGGCTTCCCGCCGCCCAACGCGATCAGGTAGCCGGGGTCGACGTCCTCGGCAGTCTCGGTGAGCCTCTCGACCGCGTCGAAGGAGGCGTCCTCGACGACGGCGGTCGCCGGGTCGTCGAACTGCGCGCGCACCCGGTCGCCGGCGATCTCGTTCGGCGTCGGGCTCGTGACGATGAGCGGCCGTCCCGTGAGGTACAGCTCGCCGACCGCGGCGCCGAGGTCGTCGATCACGCCGTGACCGACGAGCACGTTGCGCGGGAGCTTGATCCACGTGGACTTCTCGAACATACCGGGGGGTCGGGCTCGCGGGGCAAAGCCGTTGCCCATGCGGTTCGCGGACTCGGCGTCGTCGCGCGAAACTCGTTCACCGACCCCGTCACCACGCGAGGACCGTCGTCGCGGCGTTGTACAGGAAATAAAGGCCGAACCCGCCGAGAACGACTGCCGACCCGACGGCGATGACCGGGCCGATCGCCTGGATGCGTTTCTCGGCCGCGACGAGGCTCACGGGAAACAGCGTCACCCAGCTCACCACGCCGATGAAGAACCCGCCGAGCAGCGCGGGCGACCCGGTCGAGACGACGAGCGCGCCCGCGAGGCCGTCGCCGACGACCGGGAGCGGCGCGAGGATGTCGAGCTCGCCGGGGCGTAACATCCCGACGCCGACGGTGAGCCAGAACAGCACCTGAAACGGATTTGTCAGTGCCAGCGCGAGCGCCTTCCTGAATCCCTTCCCCCCCTCGATCATGGGATCAGTGCCGGAGGTGGGCCGGAAGGACGCGCGCGCGTCCCGGGCCGTGCCGACCGCAAAGTAACACATCAGACCCCCGCCCACGGCGATCATGGCGGTCTGGAGCCGCGGGACGGACCGAACCACCGAGACCACGCCGAGGTACGCGAGCACGAAGAAGATCGCGTCCGCGGTCGCCGCGCCGAGCCCCGCCCGGACGCCGGCCGCGCGGCCGCGCAACACCGACTCCTCTGCGATGACGGCGTTCATCGGGCCGGGCGGGGCCGCGAGCGCGAGACCGAAGACGATCCCCGCCGCGAGCGTCACGAGGAGATTCACACCGCTGGAGACGGCCGGTTTCATAAAAAAGTCCGCGAAGGAACGGTGGGCGTCAGTGTCGGGGGACCGACACCAATGAACGGAAATGTACTCGGCGGTCGTCGGAGGGGACCTGCAGCGGGACGACGACGCGACTCGGACGATGACACGACTCGGACGACGACGCGGCCCGGTAGCGCTCAGTCCGCGTCGTCGACGCGGATCGACCGTGCGACCTCCGCCGGCAGGCTCTGTTCCCCGGTCGGCGTCGCTACGGTGACCATGCCGAAGGGAGCGACGTCGACGACCTCGAGTTCGGTCCCGGGGGTTATCCCGGCGTCGGCGAGGTAATCGAGTTCGGCCTCGTCGCGGTCGGACACCCGCCTGACGACCAGGCGGTCCCCTTCGACGTGGTCGGAGAGCCGCGGGCCGCTCCCCTCGTCGACGGGTTCGAGGTCGGCTCCCGGAATCGGGTCGCCGTGGGGGTCGACGGCGGGGTCGCCGAGCGCCTCGGCGACGCGGCGCTCGAACTCCTCGGAGATGTGGTGTTCCAGGGCGTCGGCCTCGTCGTGGACCTCGCTCCAGTCGTAATCGAGCCGGTCGGCGAGGAACGCCTCCAGCAGCCGGTGGTGGCGAACGACCTCCAGCGCGACGACCTCGCCCTCCGCCGTGAGCTCCGCGCCCTGATACGGCTCGCGCTCGACGAGCCCGCGGTCCTCCAGCTTTCCCAGCATGTCCGTGACCGACGGAGAGGTCTTCTCGAGGTACTCCGCGATCGCGGACGTCGAGACGGGGGGCCCCTGCTCCGATTGGAGGACGTAGATCGCCTTCAGATAGTCCTCCATGACGTCGCTGAGCATTTATAAGGAATCGCGGTCGGCGACTCAAATACCTACCGGGAGTCGCCGGCCACCATCCGGCCGCGAGCGAGCGCGACGCTCCCGTCGCCGACGGTCGATCAGGTGTCCTGCAGTCCCGCCTCGCGCAGCGCCTCGTTGAGGTCCTCGCGGACGCGCTCGCCCGTCTCGCGGTCCATCGCGGTGGTGACGATCCGGTTCTCCTGCACGCTGGAACCGTCGCGGAGGAGCAGCCGGACGTTCCCGTTGGTCCCGGCGCGCGTGGCCTTCGCGCGGAGCCCGGTCCGCGAGCCGGTGCCGCCGGCGTCGATGGGCCCCGGGACGATCTTCTTGACGTGGGGGTGTTGTGCGACCGCGCTCACCGCCTTCCGGCCCTTGCGGTCGCCGATCAGCGTCGAGTGGGAGCCGCCGACCTTCTCGCGCGGCGGGGTCTCGACCACCTCCAGCGCGCGGTCGCCGCGTCGGTCGAGCACCCACGCGACGACGGGGCTCAGGTCGCGGTTCGCGGTCGCGTTGTCGCGGCGTCCGTCTGCGCCCTCGCCGTGGTTCGCGTTCCGGTCGCGCGGGCGACTCGCGTTCGAACCGCCTCCCGCGTCGGTCCGCGCGTCGGGCACGCGGTAGAACTCGTGGTGGACCTGCGCGCGCGTCTCGCGGAGCGGCTCCCGCGCACCGGCCGCGTAGACCGTGTCGGGTCGCTTCCGACGGATCTCGTCGGCGACCCGACCGGCGAAGTTGCGGAGCTGGATCTCGGTGAGCTGTTCGTCGCTCTCGGGACGGGTCGTCACCGTCGTCTCGCCGACGACCTCGTCCTCGTCGAGCATCGTCAGGTGTGCGCGGTCCTCGGCGAACTCGACGACGACGGCGTCGGCGTTGGCGGTGTTGCAGGTGAGACAGTAGTCTCCGGGCTTGCGGAGCGGGGTGCCACACCGCCGACAGTTCATACCGGACGGAGGCGCGTGGCGGGTAAAAGCGCGTCCGTTCGTCGCGCGGTGAGCGTGTCCCTTCGTCGCGCCGCGAGCGCGTCCGTTCGCCGCGCCACGGCGGCGGGCCACCGCCTTCCCCGGAGGCGACCCATATTAGTGGGGGCCGGCCTGAGGAACGGTATGGACACCGACCGATCCGCCGCGGACGCCCCGGACGGGGACGCCGGGGCGGAGTTCGACGGGGCTGGAGCGGGGTCCGACGGCCCCGGTCCGACCGATTACGAACCGGACATTCCAGACGGGGACGCGATCGAGGACCGGCTGGCGCGGCTGTTTCAGAGCGGACGGACGAACGCACTGGTCGCGTGGGCGATGATAGCGGTGCTCGTCGGCGCCTTCGTCGAGAACCTGCTCGCGTTCGACCTCCTCCCGATGGTCCTCGTCGCCGCCATCACCGCCGTCGTGGTCGCGCCGGCGGTCGCGGCGCGGGACCCGCGAGTGATGCCCCCGTGGGAAGTCCTCGGACTCGCGTTGTTGCCGGTGTTGGTACGTACGCTCCTCGGGGGCGAACTGGGGACGTTCGCGACGTACCTCGCGATCGCCGCGTTCGCGCTGATCGTCACGGTCGAACTCCAGATGTTCACCACGCTGCGGGTCACCCACTGGTTCGCGGTCCTGTTCGTCGTGCTGACGACGATGGCGACGGCGGCCGCGTGGACGGTGCTCCGGTGGAACGCCGACCGACTGCTCGATACCGCCTTCCTGACGACGAACGAGGCGCTGATGATCGAGTGGATGTACGTGACGCTGGCCGGGGTCGCCGCCGGCGTCCTCTTCGACGCCTACTTCCGGCGTCGCGGAGCGCGGTTGCGTCGCGCCATCCGGTGGGTGGTGCGCCGATGAGCGTCCGCGGGGCCTTCCGCGCTCGCCCGTCGCTGCGGACCCAGCGGCGGCTCACCAGAGGGATGCAGGTCACGCTCGTCGCCATCGTCGTCTACGGCGCGGCGTTCGGCCAGCCGAAGGCGATCACCAACGGCGGGCTCGGCCTCTTCGTCACGTTCGTGCCCGCGCTGGTCGAACGCAACTACGAGATCCCGCTCGACCCGTGGCTCGGCGTGTGGATCACGACGGCGGTGTTCCTCCACACGTTGGGGTCGGCGGGGTTCTACGCGCAGATCCCGTGGTGGGACCACCTCACGCACGCGCTGTCGGCGTCGCTCGTCGCGGGCGCGGGATACACGACGCTGCGCGCCATCGACCTCCACAGCGACGAGATCCGGATCCCGTCGCGGTTCGCGTTCGTCTTCATCCTGGTCGTGGTACTGGCGTTCGGCGTCGTCTGGGAGCTGTTCGAGTTCGGGCTCGACATCGTGTCCGCCGAGACGGGGATCTCGATGCCGCTGGCGCAGTTCGGGCTCGACGACACGGTCCTCGACCTGACGTACAACTCCGTCGGCGCGCTGATCGTGGCGACGTTCGGACAGGCGCACCTCACCGGCGTCGCGGAGCGGGTTCGGGAATCGCTGTACGGAGCGTTAGATGAGCGGTCCTAGCGGAGGCACGCCGCCACGACCCGCAGCGCGTCCTCGCCGCGGACCTCGTTCGCGAGCAGCGGCACGCGCTTCACGTCGCGGCCGCGGAACAGGTCGGTGGCCCGCCGGAGCGCGGCCTGCTGGACCTCCCAGCGCCGCGCGCAGAACTCGCAGGTCTCCGGGTTCGGCTCGACGATCCACGCGGGGTCGACGTCGGCGACGTCCCCGACGCCCTCCATCACCCGGTTGACGACGAGCGTGCGCACCGGAATCCCGAACTCGTCGAGGCGGGCGACCAGTCGCTCCGACTCGACCACGCTCATCTCCTCCGGGATCGTCACGACGCGGAAGTCGGTCTGGTCGGGGTCCCGCAACACGGCCCGGAGGCGCTCGATCCGCTCCTGGAGCTCGTCGAGGTCGGCGGAGGGGTCGGCGGCGTCGTCCCCGCCGCCGAACATTCCCTTGAGCCCCTCCATCATCCCGGAGAAGCGGTTCCGGAGCTTCATCACGCGGCCGATCATCGAGTCCATGATCTCGGGGAGCTGGAGGAGTCGGAGGGTGTGACCGGTCGGCGCGGTGTCGACGATCACCCGATCGAAGCGCGGGTCGTCGAGGTACTCCAGCAGCTGGCGCATCGCGGCCGCCTCGTCCGCGCCGGGCATCGTCCCGCCGAGCAGCGAGCCGAGCCCCTCCTCGGTTCCATCGTCGTCGGGGCCGCCCATTCCGCCCATGGCCTCGCCCATCCCACCCATCGCGTCGCCCATCTCGCCCATCCCGCCGAGCGGGTCGCCGTCGGCGCCGAACATCCCCTCCTCCATCGCGTCGTCCGGGTCGATCTCCGCGGCGTACAGCGGCATGTCCTCGTGGATGCGCGTCGGTTCCGCCGGGATCTCCGTCTCGTAGGTGTCCGAGAGGGAGTGGGCCGGGTCCGTGGAGACGACGAGGGTCCGGACCCCGCCCGCGGCCGAGGAGAGTCCGGTCGCGGCCGCCATCGTCGTCTTGCCGACCCCGCCCTTCCCGCCGTAGAGGACGTACTCGGGGGCGTCGACGCCCTTCGGGAGGTCCGTGGCGTCCGTCTCGGCCGGGAGATCAGCGTCTGAGTCGGTCCCGTGATCGGCGTTCTCGGGGTGATCGGCGCTCTCGGGGTCCTCGACGCGATCCACGGGTTCGACGTCGATGTCGTCCATACCCGGTCGTGGGCGCGGCGTGTTTGTGTACCCGTCGGTATTGCGAGGGAGATCGGCGGGATTCGGGTCGTGGAAGGGAGGCGACCGGGAAGACCGTCGTCGCTCTCGACGGAAACACCTCCAAAGCCCCAGCCGCTCGCTTATAAGCCGTTGAACTCAGTACCGCGACGAGCGCTTCCAAAGCCCCAGCCGCGACGACTCGCGCGGCTTGCTGCGCTCCTCGTCACTCGCTCCGCTCGTTCCTGCGGTGCTTACTGCGCCGTGCTTCGTCCTCGCGGCTGCCCCTTTGAGTCCCGCCCTCCACCCAGCCTCACACCTCCCCAGCCTCGCGGCTCCCTTCGGTCGCCGCGTCCCTCGCGCGTGCTCCTCGCGGCCGCCGATGGCGGCCGCTCACAGGCACGCGCCACCGCACCGCGATCTGTATATAACTCGTGGTCAGTCCCGTCTGGCGGGACTTATATACCGCGTCTACTCGATCGCGCCGTCGCGCTCGACGGCCATCCCGAGGTCGGCCATCGCGTCGAAGAAGCCCGGGAACGAGACGTCCACGTGCTCGCCGCCGCGGATCGTCGTGGTGCCCTCGGCGGCGAGCGCGGCCACGGCGAGCGACATCACGATCCGGTGGTCGGCGCGGCCGTCGACGGTCGCCCCCCGCAGGTCGCTCTCGGCGCCGTGAATCGTGAGCACGTCCGGCTCCTCGGTCGTCTCGGCGCCGAGAGCGTCCAGCTCCTCGGCCATCGCGGCGACGCGGTCGGTCTCCTTGTACCGGACGTGCTCGCAGTTCGTGATGCGGGTGTCGCCGTCGGCGACCGCGCCGAGCGCGGCGATGGTGGGGAGGAGGTCGGGCGTGTCGCCCACGTCGACCTCGACGCCCGAGAGGTCGGAGCGCCGGACGGTGATGACGCCCGCATCGCGGTCCCACTCGATGTCGGCGCCCATGCGCTCCGCGATCTCGACGATCGCAGCGTCGCCCTGCGCGCTCGGGCGAGCGCCCTCGATCCGGACCGCGTCGCCCGGCTCCGCGGCGACCGCCCCGGCCGCGACGAGATACGAGATGGAGGAGAAGTCGCCGGGGACGGCGTAGCTGCCGCCCGCCGGCGCGTACGACTGACCGCCCTCGACGACGAACCCCGCCGCGCCGGCGGCGCCGTCCAGCGCCTCCCCGTCGGCTCCCACGGGGGTCGCCTCGACGCCGAAGTCCTCGAGGAGTTCGAGCGTGATGTCGACGTACGGCGCCGACTTGAGGTCGGTCGTCAGCTCGACTTCGATCCCGCGGTCGGTGACCGCGCCGGCCATCAGCAGCGCGGTGACGTACTGCGAGGAGACGTCGCCCGGGATGGCGACCTCGCCGCCCGCGAGGGGACCAGAAATGACTAGCGGCGCTCGCCCGTTGCCGCGGGTCGACTCCGCGCGCACGCCGAGGTCGCCGAGGGCCGCGAGGAGCGGCCCCTGCGGGCGCGACCGGAGCGATTCGTCGCCCGTCAACACCGTCGTGCCGTCGGCGAGCGCGGCCGCGGCCGTGACCAGCCGCATCGTCGTCCCGGAGTTCGCGCAGTCGATCACGTCGTCGGGGACCGCCGGCCGGCCGTCGAAGCCGTCGACGACGAGCGCGTCGGCGTCGGCGATTCGCTCGCCGGACTCCGGCTCGACCGCGCCGCCGAAGGCGGTCACGGCGCGGGCGGTCGCCCGCGTGTCCGCGGAGACGAGCGGGGACCGGACGGTCGCGCCGTCGCTGTACCCCGCGGCGAGCAGCGCGCGGTGCGTGTAGCTCTTCGAGGGGGGCGCGCGGGTCGTCCCCCGCACGGTCGAGTTGGTGACGTGGACGTCCATACCGTCCCTGCCGGCCGCGGCGACAAGTCGGTACCGGACGCGGCACGATTGGGCGGACGGCCGGGCCGGCCGCTCTCGGACGGTCCGCGTCGGCGCGGGAGGGCGCCCCCGTCGGTCGGGCCGCGCTTCCGTCGCCGCCGTCCGGCGCACCCTTTATACGAGCGGGAGCGTTACCGTCGCGTATGCCCCAGTGTGAGATGTGTGGCGCCGACCAGGCCTCGCTGACGACGACGAAGGTCGAAGGCGCCGAACTGGAGCTGTGTAGCTCGTGTACGGACTTCGGCACCGAGGTCCGCGACGAGTCGACCGGCTCCGGCGGCAGCAAGTACTCCACGAGCTCGAGCACCGGGAAGTCGTCGTCCGGGTCGTCCGGGTCGTCCGGGACCGGCGGGTCGTCGGGCGGGTCGACGCGTCGGCGCGACATGTTCGACGACATGGAGGAGATCGCCACCGACTACGACGACCGGATCCGGAACGCCCGCGAGTCCCGCGGGCTCAGCCAGGAGGAGCTGGCCGACCAGCTCAACGAGAAGGCCAGTCTCATCCGCAAGCTGGAACGCGGCGATACGCTCCCGACCGACGAGGTCCAGCGGAAGCTGGAGCGCGCGCTCGACATCTCGCTCGTCGAGGGCGAGTCCGTCGAGGACGCCGACTGGGACAGCGGCGACTCGGGGACCATGACGCTCGGCGACGTGGTCAAGCGGAAGGACTGAGCCCGCACGCGACCGCCGCCCCCTTTACTCCCCGCGTTCTCCGACGTCGTCCGTCGGTTCGATCTCGCCGTCGTCCGTGGCGTAGCGCTCGGTCAGGTACTCGATGATGTGATCGACCGTCTCGGGGTCGTAGCTCCAGAAACCGAAGAACTCGCCGGGCGCGCGCTCCTCGGCCAGCAGCGCGCACTTCGCGTCGTCGTAGCCGCCGCCGTCGTACGCGACGAACCACGTCTCGCGGATCTCGGCGGTCTCTCCGACGTGGACGGTGTAGTGTTCGACGGCCGGCGGGTCCCCTTCGTTGGCGGCGTACGCGTGGACGCTGAGCCGCTCTTTCTCGCCCAGCAGGTCGTACGTGTCCGCCTCCCCGGTGAGGACGTCGAGGGTCTGGAACCCCGCGTGGAGTTCGCCGTCTCCGACGCGCCACGCGCGGTCCTCGATCTCCCGCGACGCGGCGACCATGTCGTCGCGGGAGTAGGAGGTGAACATCGTCTCGTCGAGGTGGTCGAGGATCGGCGCGCCGACCCGTCGCCGATCGCGCGCCCCCGTCTCGTCCGGCGCGTCCCCGTCGGGCGGGGCGTCGGTGGCCGCGCCCGGCGCGCCGTCGACGCCGGGGAGGAGTTCGTTCACGGTGACGGCGGTGACGAACGCGCCGTCCCGCGAGAGGACGGCGTACCCGTCCGGCCCCTCGTCGGTCCGTTCCTCCACGATTCGGACGTTGCGGTCGGCGAAGTGCTCGCGGAGCTCCTCCGTGACCGCCGGGTCGGCGTTGAAGACGGTCAGCGTGGGCTCGTTCGCCTCCACGCCGGCGATGAGCTCGATGAGGGACATTGTGCTCGTTCCGACCCACAGTACCGGAGTATAAGGTCGTTTATGCTCCAGACAGTGTGACGGTCGAATCGGTGAGCCTCATCGCCGCGCTCGGCACGGGAACGGCGAGGGGAGAGGCGAGCCGACGCGGGACGTGACGTGGAACCCGGCGCGCGGCCGAAGCATGAAGCTATTTGCGCCCGCGGCCCCCGAGTGGGGGTATGTTCATCCTGGTGAATCTCAAGGCGTACCCGTGCGATCCGATCGAAGTCGCGACCGCCGCCCGCGACGTCGCCGAGGCGTCCGGCGCTCGGATCGCCGTCTCCCCGCAGGCGGCCGACCTCGCTCGCGTCGCGGACACCGGCGTCGAGACGTGGGCCCAGCACGTCTCGCCGAACGACCACGGCTCTCACACCGGGTCGACGCTCGCGGAGGCCGTCGCCGACAACGGCGCCGAGGGGACGCTCGTCAACCACTCCGAGAAGCGCCTGAAGCTCGCCGACGTCGACGGCTCCGTCCGCGCCGCCGAGCGCGCCGACCTGGAGACGATCGTCTGCGCGAACAACCCCGCGCAGGTCGGCGCGGCCGCCGCGCTCGGTCCCGACGCCGTCGCCGTCGAGCCCCCCGAGCTCATCGGCGGCGACGTCTCCGTCTCGACGGCCGACCCCGGCATCGTCGAGGACGCGGTCGCGGCCGCCGACGCGGTCGACGCCGACGTCGACGTGTTCTGCGGCGCCGGCGTCTCGACCGGCGAGGACGTGGCCGCCGCGGGCGACCTCGGCGCCTCGGGGATCCTGCTCGCCTCCGGCGTGGCGAAGGCCGACGACCCGCGAGCGGCGCTCGAGGACCTGGTCTCCGGGCTCTGAGCGCGGCGCTCCTTCCGAAATCGTCACGGCGGCCGACGGGTCGGATCGGACCGATCCGTACGGCGACCGACGGGTCGGATCGGACCGAACCGTACGGCGACCGACGAATCGGATCGGGCCGATCCGCACGGCGACCGACGGACCTCCCCCCACCGGCGGCGGACGCGAGTTCCTGCGCTTGCGGATCTGTATAAAGACATCGGTGCGAGCCGTTCACACGATCATCGAAACCGCACGACCTAGGCGGGATAGGCTGGTCACCGAGATCGCGTCGTCTAGTAACCTTTAACCGACACAAGCCGCTACCTTTGGCTAAGATGGCGAGCAACAAGATCCTCGGTATCGACCTCGGTACCACCAACTCCGCGTTCGCGGTGATGGAGGGCGACGAGCCCGAGATCATCGCGAACGCGGAGGGCGACCGGACCACGCCCTCCGTCGTCGCCTTCGCCGACGACGGCGAGCGGCTCGTCGGGAAGCCGGCGAAGAACCAGGCCGTCCAGAACCCCGACCGCACGGTCCAGTCGATCAAGCGGCACATGGGCGAGGACGACTACACGGTCGAGATCGGGGACGACGAGTACACCCCCGAGCAGATCTCGGCGATGATCCTCCAGAAGATCAAGCGCGACGCCGAGGAGTACCTCGGCGACGACGTCGAGAAGGCCGTGATCACGGTCCCGGCGTACTTCAACGACAAGCAGCGGCAGGCGACGAAGGACGCCGGCGAGATCGCCGGCTTCGACGTCGAGCGCATCGTCAACGAGCCGACCGCCGCCTCCATGGCGTACGGCCTCGACGACGAGTCCGACCAGACCGTCCTCGTGTACGACCTCGGGGGCGGCACGTTCGACGTGAGCGTCCTCGACCTCGGGGGCGGCGTCTACGAGGTCGTCGCCACGAACGGCGACAACGACCTCGGCGGCGACGACTGGGACGAAGCGCTCATCGACCACATCGCCGACGAGTTCCGGAACGATCACGGGATCGACCTCCGCGAGGACCGGCAGGCGCTCCAGCGGCTGAAAGACGCCGCCGAGGAGGCGAAGATCGAGCTGTCCAACAAGAAGGAGACGACGGTGAACCTCCCGTTCATCACCGCGACCGACAGCGGCCCGGTCCACCTCGAACAGTCGATCACCCGCGCGACGTTCGAGAACCTCACCTCGGACCTCATCGAGCGCACCGTCGGGCCGACGGAGCAGGCGCTCTCCGACGCCGGCTACGACAAGGGCGACATCGACGAGGTCATCCTCGTCGGCGGGTCGACCCGGATGCCGCAGGTCCAAGAGAAGGTCGAAGAGCTCATCGGGCAGGAGCCGAAGAAGAACGTCAACCCGGACGAGGCGGTCGCGCTCGGCGCGGCGATCCAGGGCGGCGTCCTCTCCGGCGACGTCGACGACATCGTCCTGCTGGACGTCACCCCGCTCTCGCTCGGGATCGAGGTGAAAGGCGGGCTCTTCGAGCGGCTCATCGAGAAGAACACCACCATCCCGACCGAGGAGTCGAAGGTGTTCACCACCGCCGCCGACAACCAGACCTCCGTCAACGTCCGCGTCTTCCAGGGCGAACGCGAGATCGCCAACGAGAACGAGCTGCTCGGCGCGTTCCAGCTCTCCGGCATCCCGCCGGCGCCGGCCGGAACCCCGCAGATCGAGGTCTCGTTCAACATCGACGAGAACGGCATCGTCAACGTCGAGGCCGAAGACCAGGGCTCGGGCAACGCCGAGTCGATCACCATCGAGGGGGGCGTCGGCCTCTCCGACGAGGAGATCGAGGAGATGCAGGAGGAAGCCGAGAAGCACAAGGAGGAGGACGAGGCCCGTCGCGAGCGGATCGAGGCCCGTAACGAGGCCGAGACGACGATCCAGCGCGCCGAGACCCTCTTGGAGGAGAACGAGGAGGACCTCGACGAGGACCTCGTCGGCGACATCGAGGACGCGATCGAGGACGTCGAGGAGGTCCTCGAGGACGAGGACGCCGACACCGAAGAGATCGAGTCCGCCACCGAGGCGCTCACGACGGAGCTCCAGGAGATCGGCAAGCAGATGTACGAGGGACAGGCCGCACAGGCCGGTCCGGGCGGCGCCGGCGGCGCGGCCGGCGGTCCGGGCGGCATGGGCGGCGCGGCCGGTCCCGGCGGCGCGGCCGGCCCCGGCGCCGACGGCGACGACGAGGAGTACGTCGACGCCGACTTCGAGGACGTGGACGACGACGAAGACGAGTAGTCTCTCGCGCCGGTTCCGGTTCGCGCCGTCCCGGGCCTCCGCCCGCGGACGGACCCCTTAACACGACCCAGCCACGAACGACCCAACAACGAACGTAACGCATGAGCGAGAACTTTTACGACGTCCTCGGCGTGTCGCGGGACGCCAGCGAGGAGGAGATCAAGAAGGCGTACCGTAAAAAGGCCGCCGAACACCACCCCGACGTCAGCGACGACGACGACGCGGAGGAGCGGTTCAAGAAGATCCAGAAGGCCAAGGAGGTACTCACCGACGAGGAGAAGCGCCGCCAGTACGACCAGCTCGGCCACGACCGCTTCACCGAGGCCGACAAGCGGGGCGCGACGGGCGGCGGCGGCCCCGGCGGCGCGGGCGGCCCCTTCGGCGGGGCCGGCGGCGCCGGCGGCTTCGAGGACATCTTCAACCAGTTCTTCGGCGGCGGCGGGGGCCGCGGCGGTCGCGACAACCGCCCGCGACAGGGTCGCGACCTCCGGACGGGCCTCACGATCGACCTCGAGGAGGCGTTCGAGGGCGCGACCAAGGAGGTCACGCTCACCCGGCCGACGACCTGCGACACCTGCGACGGCGCGGGTCACCCGCCGGACGCCGACGTCCAGACGTGTCCCCAGTGTAACGGGCGCGGACAGGTCCAACAGGTCCAGCAGACGCCGCTCGGCCGCGTCCAGCAGACCTCCACGTGCCCGCGCTGCGAGGGCGAGGGCGAGCTGTACAGCGAGGACTGCCCCGACTGCGGCGGCGACGGCGTCGTCCGCGAGGAGGCCACGCTCTCCGTGGAGATCCCGGCGGGGATCCGGTCCGGGCAGAGCCTCCGGATGGAGCGCGAGGGCGCCCCCGGAGAGAACGGTGGCCCCAACGGCGACCTGCTGATCGAGGTCGACGTCGACGTGGGCGACCGGTACGAGCGCGACGGCGACGACCTCCGCGTGAAGGAGGCCGTCTCCTTCCCGCAGGCCGTCTTCGGCGACACGATCGAGGTCGAGACGGTCGACGGCACCGTCGAGATGGACGTTCCCGCCGGCACCCAGAGCGGCGAGACGTTCCGGCTCCAAGGGAAGGGGATGCCCCGGCTGCGCCGGCGCGGTCGCGGCGACCTCTACGTGCAGGTCGGCGTCGTGATCCCGGACTCGCTCAACGAGAAACAGCGCGAGGCGCTGGAGGCGTTCGCCGAGGCCGGCGGCGAGGACATCGACGTCGGGGGCGGCTTCTTCGAGCGGCTGAAGGGCTCCTTCTAGGCGAGTGACCCCGCAGCGGGAACTCGCCCGACCCGTAGTTTTTCCGGCGAGCGCCGCGTACCGCGGAGTATGGGCTACGACACCACCGCCTACGACGACGTGGAACCGCGCGCGCCGGGAATGTACTTCCTCCGCGACGCGCTCGGCTGCGAGAACCTCGGCGTCACCGTCGTCGAGGCCGACGACGGCTGGGAGGGGATGGAGCACGACCACGGCGACGCCGGACAGGAGGAGGTGTACGTGCTGCTCCACGGCGCGGCGACGCTGACCGTCGACGGCGAGCCGGTCGAGCTCGGCCCCGGCGATGCCGTCCGGGTCGACGCCGACTCGACCCGCGACTTGGCCTTCTCCGCCGACGGCTCGAAGATGGTCATCGCCGGCGCGCCCTGAGGGCGGGACTCGCTCGGCGACACCCCGGCGCGAGCGCGGCGCTATCTCCCGCCGCCGCGAGCGCGGCACCGTCTCCTGCCGGCGCGACCCCGGCCGCACTCCGCGTTTTTAAGTCTCGGCCGCTCCGAGCCTCGGGCATGGACGTCGTCGGCGATATCCTCGCGCGCGACCGGCGGAGCCGCGACATCGCGCTCGTCACGCCGGACGGGCGCGAGCGCACGTATCGGGACCTGATAACGAACGCGTACAAGGCGGCGAACGTGCTGCGCTACCTCGGCGCGCGGGAGGGATCGACCGTCGCCGTCGAGCCGGCGCCCGGCCTCCACACGACGCTCGGCCTCCTCGGCGCGGCCGGACTGGGCGCGCCGGTTCGGTTCGACCCCGCGGCGGGGATCGAGCGCGGCGACCGCGTCGTCCTCGTCCGCGTGGCCGACGAGTCGACGACGGAACCGGCGCCCGGCACCAGCCTCGCCGTTTTCGGCGGTCCGCCGGAGCGACCCGAGACGACCCACTGGGAGCAGGAGCTGTGGAGCGAGAACCCCGGTATGCCGCCGAGCGCGGTGGGGCCGGACGACCCCGTCCTTCGCGGGGCGGAAGGTGGCGACGGGTCGAGGGACGCGGCGCCGGACGGAATCGGCGACGTCTCCCACCGCCAGCTCCTCGACGCCGCCGCGTCGGTCGTGGACGAGCACGGACTCGGTCCGGGCGACAGGGTCGTCCTTCGCGGCGGGCTCGCGGAGCCGCGGGCGCTCGCCGCGGGGGTCGTCGCGCCGCTCGCTGTCGGTGCGACGGCCGTCCTCGCGGGCGACGGCGAGAGCGAGGACGAACCGACCGCGACCGTGGAGTGGGCCGGCGGCGACGCGCGGCCGGTGGCGCTTCCGCCGCTCGGCGGCCGGTAGGAGGGAAACGAAGCGGCGAGCGCCGCCCGCTCAGTCGTCGGCCGGGTTCGGCGGCGTCGACCGCTCCCGTCCGTGGAGGAGACACGCCGACTCGTGGTCGGGCGCGTGGCCGGTCCGCTCCGGGGCGACCTCCTCGCAGGGCGTGGTCACCCGCCGGGAGAGCGTCGCCGCCGCCCCGTCGAGGTCGCCGTCGAGCGCCTCGTCGAGCGCCCCGTCGAGCAGCGACTCCATCTCGGCGGCGGAGACGTCCTCCTCGATATCGAACTCGCGGCGGATCTGGCCCTTCACCGCCTCCGGCGTGGCGCCCACGTCGCTCCCGGCCCGGAAGTTCTCGCGGATCTGGTCGACGTCGACGCTCCCGGCGTCGAGCGCGTCGCGGAGGTTCAACAGTCCCCGCCAGGTCGACTGGTCGACGTCGACGTCGTCCGGTTGGATCACCTTGTGACACCGGGTGTGGAACCGGCAGCCAGACGGCGGGTTCGTCGGACTCGGGACGGTCCCCGTCAGCTCGATCCCCGTGGCGGTCGAGCGCGGGTCCGGCGTCGGGATCGACGAGAGCAGCGCCTCCGTGTACGGGTGCTGCGGGTCCGCGAAGATCCGGTCGGTCGGCCCGATCTCGACGATCTCGCCGAGGTACATGACGGCCACCCGGTCGCATATCTCCCGGATGACGGACATGTCGTGGCTGATGAACAGCAACGAGAGGTCGAACTCCTCCTGGAGGTCGGCGATGAGGGAGAGGATCTCCGCCTGGATGGAGACGTCGAGCGCGGAGACCGGCTCGTCGGCGACGATGAGCTCCGGGTTCAAGACGAGCGCCCGCGCCAGGGCGATCCGCTGTTTCTGCCCGCCGGAGAACTCGTGTGGGTACCGGTCGTAGTCCTCGGCCGAGAGGCCGACGCGTTCGAGCAGGTCCTCGACGATCGCCCGTCGACGGTGGCGGTCCGACATCCCGTGGATCTGCAGCATCTCGGCGACCGCGCTGCCGACTGACATCCGCGGGTCGAAGCTGGAGGAGGGGTCCTGAAAGATCATCTGGGCGTCGCGACGGAACGCTTTCAGCTCCCGGTCGTCGAACCGCGTCACGTCGTTCGGGTGCGTCCCGTCGGCGTTCCGGGTCGCACCGGCCCGTCCGCCGCCGTTGAAGATCACTTCGCCGCCCGTCGGGTCCTCCAGCCGGACGATGGAGGTGGCGGCGGTGGACTTCCCGCAGCCGGACTCGCCGACGAGCCCCAACGTCTCGCCGGGTGCGATGTCGAAGCCGATCCCGTCGACGGCGCGAGCGGCGCCGACCGTCCGGTTGAGGAGGCCCTTCCGGATCGGATAGTGCTTCTCGAGGTCCCGCACCGAGAGGAGCGGCTCCTCAGTCATCGGCGGAGCTCACCCCCCCTTCGTCGGCGCTCGCGCCCGGGATCCCGTCCCGGACGACCGAGTCGTCGCGCCCGGGGCGGTAGTGGACGCACGAGGCGCGCTGTCCCGGGTTCACCTCGATCTCCTCCGGCTGATCGCCGGTCACGCAGGCGTCCACCGCGTGCTCGCACCGCGGTGCGAACCGGCACCCGTCCGGGGGGTCGAGGGGGTCGGGAAGCGTTCCCGGGATCCCGCCCTTCTTGCCGCCGATCTCGGGGAGGCAGTTCAGCAGCCGTTGCGTGTACGGGTGGGCGGGGCGCTCGAAGATGTCGAGGACGTCGCCGCGCTCCATCACCTTGCCCGCGTACATCACGACGATGCGGTCGGCGATCTGAGCGACGACGCCGAGATCGTGCGTGACGAATAAGATCCCCATGTCGAACTCCTCCTGGAGCTCCTCGAGGAGCCGGAGGATCTGCGCCTGCACCGTCACGTCGAGCGCCGTGGTCGGCTCGTCGGCGATGAGCAGGTCGGGGTCGCCGACGAGCGCCATCGCGATCATCACGCGCTGTTTCTGGCCGCCGGAGAACTCGTGCGGATAGTCGTCGAACCGCGAGCTGGCGTTCGCGATCCCCACCTTGTCCATCAGGTCGATCGCCTTCGCCTTCGCCTCCTCGTCGGGGATGTCGCGGTGGATCTGGAGCGCCTCCACGATCTGCCACCCGACGGTGTAACAATGGTTCATCGCCTCCTGCGGGTTCTGAAAGATGTGCGCGATCTCGTACCCGCGGATCTTTCGGAGCTCCGGCTCGCTCATCGCCAGCAGGTCGCGGCCCTTGAATCGGACCGATCCCTCGACGCGGCCCGGCGGCTCCTTGATGATCCGCGTCACCGACTCCGTCGCGACGGTCTTGCCGGAGCCCGACTCGCCGACGATACAGACGGTCTCGCTCTCGTTGACGGAGAAGTCGATCCCGTCGACCGCCGTGAGCTCGCCGTTGTCTGTGCTGAACGTCGTCCTGAGGTCTTCGACCTCGAGCAGTGGGGTGGACATTATGCGTTCTCCGCCTCCGCTTCGGGGTTCAGAGCGTCCAGCAGCGCGTCGCCGATGAAGTTGAACGCCAGGATGGTCAAGAACAGTACGATACCGGGCGCCAACACGATCCAGGGGGCGAACGACAGGTCGCTCCGACCGGCGGAGATCAGCTGCCCCCACGACGGGATCGCCGAGTCGCCGATCCCGAGGAACGCGAGCTGTGCCTCGGCGAGCAGGAAGCCGGGGATGAGCAGCGTGAGCTGAGTGATGATGCTGCTCGCCACGTTCGGGACCACGTGTTTGCGGACCACCCGGTACGTGCTCGCGCCGCTGATCCGCGTCGCCTTGATGAACTCCTCCTCCGAGACGGACAGCGACTTACTGCGCACGTACCGCGCGGTGCCGCCCCACGCGAACGCCGAGAACACGAGGATGAACATCCCCAGCCCCGCGCCGTAGATATACAGGATGAGCAGGAACATCAGGAACGTCGGGAACGAGAGGATGATGTCGACGAACCGCATCATGATCTCGTCGACCCAGCCGCCCGCGTACGCGCTGACGGTGCCGAACGTGATGCCGATCGCCGCGACGATCGTCGTCGTGATGAAGGCGATCTGCATGCTGATCGTCATGCCGTAGACGATGCCGGCGAAGACGTCTTTTCCGCCTCGGGTGGTCCCGAGCGGGTGCTGCCACGTCCCCTGACACTGGCCGTTCACGACCTCTCCGACGCAGGTCGCGACGTTCGACTCGCTGACCGAGAGGAACACCGGCGGCTGGTGGCCGGTGAGGATGCTCTGTTCGGGCGCGCTGATCACGAGCGGACCGAGGAGGCCGCCCACGAACACGATCCCCAGCCAGCCGAGGCTGACGACCGCGGGGCGGTTCCGTCTGAACTCCTTCCAGTAGTACCGCGTCATCCGCGGGTTCTGGTACAACGGTACGATCAGGTAGAAGAAGAACAGGAACAGCGTGAAAATGAAGATGTAGTCCAGCGGATCGAGGTTCCTGCTGAGGCCGATCGCCTGGAACGTCGCCTCGCGTTCGCCGACGAACAGGTAATCGTACAGCCAGAGGAGCGCCAGCGGCAGCGTCGCCGCCAGCATGCCGAGCGAGTTTATCGACAGGTCGAACCGACCCGACTCGGAGAGCTCGCTCCAGTCGACGCGATCGAACTGCTCCGGTTTTTCTGTTGCCATAGTGTCTTATCTGTCGTCGTAGTTGATTCGCGGGTCGAGCACGGTGAACACCAGGTCCTCCAGCAGGTTACCGACGACGGCGATGAACGTGAACACGAGCGTCGAGCCCAAGATGAGGTTCGTGTCCTGTGCGACGAGCGCGTTGAACGTCAGCCTGCCGAGACCGGGGATGCCGAACACGACCTCCACGAGCAGCGAGGAGCCGATGAACAGCGCCAGGAGCTGGCCGACGAGGGTCGTCGACAGCGGCACCATCGTCGGCCGCATCACGTGGTAGGCGTACGCGCGAAGCGGCGAGACGCCCTTCGCCTTCGCCGTCTTCATGAACTCGGAGTTCTGGAACTCCGCGGACTCGTTCCGCGAGACGCGCATCGTCGCGCCGATCGACCCCGTCACGAGGACGAACACCGGCAGTATCAGCTGACGGACGTTCTGGAGGCTGAACACCGGAGCGCTTGTGTCGTACGATATCGGGACCACCTCGAACCAGACCCCGAAGATCAGGAGCAGGATGATCCCGAAGAAGAAGTTCGGGATCGCGTAGCCGAAGAACGCGAATCCGGTCGCGACGTGGTCTCGCCAGCTGTACATGTTCGCCGCCGAGTAGACGCCGACGAGCGGCCCGAGGGTTATCGTGAGGACGGTCCACGGGATCGAGTACTGCGCGGTGTAGTAAAGCGCCTGCAGCATCGCCTCGGTCACGGGTTGGCTGCGGCTCTCCGACCACCCCCAGTCGAGCGTGTACACGCTCCTGATGAAGTCCATGTACCGGACGTACAGGGGCTGGTTGAGGCCGCGGAGCTCCCGCTCCCGCTCGACCGCGGCAGACGGGTCACCGCCCTGTAAGGCGGCCTGCGTCGCCGCCTCGCGGATCGCCGGGTTGGGCGCGGCCGCGAGCAGGAGGAACGTGATCGTGGTGATGATCAGCGAGACGACCACGGCCCACAGCACGCGAGCGCCGACGTACTTTCCGAATCCCATGATGATGTCTTATACGGTGTAGTGGAGGGGCGAGGTGACCTACTCGTATCTCCACGCCGGCAGGTCCCAGCCGTTCGAGAAGTTCTCGATGGGGCCTTCGAGTCCTTCGCGGTAGCCGACCGTGCTGTCGGGGAACGCGAGCATGATGTACGGCTGCTCCTCCGCGAGGTTCCGAAACAGCTCGACGAGCGCGTCCGCCAGCTCGTCCTCGCTGGTGGCCTGCTGAGCGGTGTCGAACAGCCCCTGGGCGTCGAACCCGGGGTAGTAGCCGACCGGGTTGTAGAACGCGGTCGCGCCGTCGAAGAACGCGTTGTTGGTGATCGGGTTCCGCGGGTAGGTGTTCAGCCCGAACACGACCTCCATGTCCCAGTCCTCGTTGGCCGTGACGTTGCGCGGTCCGGGGTTCGTCGCGGTCGGCGAGGTCCACTCGACCTCCTCGCCGTTCACCGTGTCGACGAGCTCGTCCGGGACGTTGGTGACCTCTCCGTCGTCGTTCCGCTCTGGCGTCGGGAAGTCGCTGGCCGTCCAGTACTCGTTGTTGAAGCGAGTGCCGTCGATCGCTTCGACGCTCACGTCGATCCCGAGGTTGTTCTCGAGCTCCTGGGCGATGAACTCGGCCATCAGCTGCTCGGTCTCCTGACCCGCGCTGTGGTAGATACTGAGCTCGACCTGGTTGCCGTCGGGGTCGACCATCGTCTCCCCGTCGAAGCCGTAGTCGTGCTCCGACTGCTCGAAGGCCTCTTCCGCGAGGCCGCGGGCGACCTCGCTCCCGTAGCTGTCGCCGACGCCGAACTGCGGGATGTCGTCTTCGGGCGGGTAGAAGTCGCTGAAGCGGGGCTGCCACGTGAAGTGCGTCTCGGCGAAGTCGCGGAAGACGCCCTGTATCAGGCTCTCTTTGTCAATCGCGGCGGCCATCGCCTGGCGGAACTCCTTGTACCGGAACATGTTCCCCGGCCCCGTCGTCCAGCCGTTGTCGCGCATGTTGACCGAGATCTTCTCGTTGTACGGCTGCGGGACCCGGTTGACGTAGATCTCGTCTTCCTCCTGATACTCCTCGACGCGCTCCGGCGGGATGGCCGCCGAGTCGACCTCTCCCGTCTCCAACGCGCCGAGCCGGGAGGCCTGCTCGCCGAGCACCTGGATCTCCGACTCCTCGAAGTACGGTGCGTCGTTGAACCTCTCGGGCATGTCGTCGGCGTCCTGGAGGTAGTACTCGTCGTTGCGGCTGTACCTGGTGCCGCCGTCGCGCTCCCACTCGTCGAGCACGTACGGCCCGAGGGTCCCCGAGAACTGGAGCTCGAGGAGCTCCTCGTCCTGTTGGAGGCCGTCCGTGTCCTCCTCCTCGACGTACGGTTCGAGGAGGTCCCGCGGGATCGGGTACAGGAGCGGGTCGAAGCTCTCGGGCCAGAGGAGCGAGGGCTCGTCGAGGGTGGCCTGGAACTCGTAGTCGCCGGTCTCCTCGACCGTGACGCCCTCCCAGCTCGTCGTCGCCGCCGAGTTCGCCCAGCTGCTCTGGTGGACCTCCTGGATCAGGTAGACGAAGTCGCTCGCGGTCACCTCGCCGTACGGGTCGCTGAACTGAAGCCCCTCGCGGAGCTCGAACGTCCACACCTCGCCGTCCTCGGTGGACATGTCGTAGAGGAGCGGGACGTACTCGTTGTTCTCGTCGAACGTGTACCCCTGATCGAGCGCGCGGGCGATCGCGTTGCCGGCGCCGTTCTCGGTGTTGTATATCGGGTTGAGCGTCGTGAACGAGGCCGAGGCGGCCGTCGCGTACACGTTGTCGTCCGTCTCGCCGTCGGACCCGTCCTCGCCGTCGGTCTCGTCGGTGTCGTTTCCGTCGCTCCCGTCGCTCCCGTCCTCGCCGTCACCCTCGTTACCGGAACAGCCGGCGAGCGCGGTCGCGCCGCCGATACCGAGCATGGAGAGCCATTGTCGACGTCCGAGACGCCGACCGTCGTTGCCGCCGTCAGTGTGTCGCCGTGACATACCACGATACAATGAGTGTACCTACTAAAAACTTCAGATGTTTAGACAGGATCGAGAGAGATTCGACGAAACCGACAACAGACCCGGTTTAAACGCTCCACGCCGGTGTAGTTTATAAGCGAACGGGTACCTCGTTTCGTCGGTATGACACGTTCGGACGGACGGGGGCCTCCGGTCGGCGGTTTCGATCCCAAAGCCCCTAAACCACGCCGGCGAACGGGGCGGTATGACCGAGATTCACCCGCACCAGCGCGTCGCGGTGCTCGCCGACTCGCAGAACCTGTACCACTCCGCACAGAGCGTCTACTCGCGCAACATCGACTACTCGGGCCTGCTGGAGGCCGCGGTCGACGATCGCGCGCTCGTCCGCGCGATCGCGTACGTGATCCGCGCCGATTCCCCCGAAGAAGAGAGCTTCTTCGAGGCGCTCCGCGACATCGGCTTCGAGACGAAGATCAAGGAGATCAAGACGTTCGCCGACGGCTCGAAGAAGGCCGACTGGGACCTTGGGATAAGCCTCGACGCCGTCTCGCTCGCCGGCCACGTCGACACCGTCGTCCTCTGTACCGGCGACGGCGACTTCGCCCGGCTCTGCTCGCACCTCCGGCACGAGGGCGTCCGCGTCGAGGCGATGGGCTTCGGCAGCTCCGCCGCCGACGAGCTGATCGAGGCCGCAGACGACTTCATCGACCTCGCCGAGGAAGAGGAGACGTTCCTGCTCTAGGCGGCGTCGGTCGCCGTGTCGGCATCCCCGAGCAGCGTCGCGACCGACCGCTCGGCCGCCTCCGCCGCCGCCGTCACCTCCCGGACGCGGACGTACTCGCGCTCGGCGTGGGCGACCGCTCCCGCGGCCTCGGCGAGGTCGCCGGGGCCGAACACGACCGTCGGCGCCGGCGCGAAGTACGACGCCTCCGTCGCCGCGCCGAAGGGCCGCACGGACCCCCCGCGGTCGGCCGGAAGCCCGAGCGACGCGCCCGCCGCCCGGGCCGCGCTCGCGACCGTCTCCACCAACTCGTGGTCGGGGTCCGTCGAGAACGCCTCGAAGAAGGGCGACTCCCGGTCGGTGAGCGCGACCTCGACGCCGACCTCGTCGGGGACCCGCGCTCGCACCGCGGCCGCGAGCGACGACCGGAACCCCTCGGCCGTCTCCGGCGGGACGCTCCGCCGGTCGACGGTGATCTCGCAGCCTGCGGGCACCTGGTTGGTCGCCGCGCCGCCCTCGATGACGGTCGGCGTGAGTTTCGGTGGACCGAGCTGCGGGTGTTCGTCGGCGTCCGCGTCGAAGGTCCGGACCGCCGCGAGCGCGTCCTCGGCGGCCGCGACCGCGTTCGCGCCCGCGAACTCCGCGGCGTGGGCGGCGACCCCCGACAGCTCGACGGTCCCCTGAAACCGTCCCTTCGCGGCGGTGCACGCGTCGAGTCCGGTCGGCTCGCCGACCAGGAACAGGTCGCCGTCGAGCCGGTCGTCCGTCCCCGGTAGCCGGCCCGTCAGCGCCGCTCCGCCGAGCGACAGCGACTCCTCGTCGGGCGTGAGCGCGAGCGTGAGCCGGCCGCGTTCCGGGTCGGCGGCGAGGAACCCCGACAGGAGCGCCGCGAGCGGCCCCTTCGCGTCGCAGGCGCCCCGTCCGCGGATGACGTCGGAGGGGCTATCGTCGGCGGCGGAAGTAGCCCTCTCGTCCTCGCGTGCCGGCCCCCGCTCGAAGGGGACGTGTGGCGTCACGGTGTCGAGGTGGGTGTTCAACACGAGGTGCGGCCCCGCGTCCGGCGCGGGCGAGCGCTTCTCCGCGACCACGCAGCCGCCTGCGACGACCTCGCTCTCGACGCCGTCGCGGCCCAGGGTCTCGGCGACGAGCTCGCGCATCTCGGCGACGGACTCGTGGGAGGGCGTCCGGACGGCGCGCTCGAGGAAGGAGACGGGGTCGAACGACGGGCGGCTCATCGCGGGTCGGCGGGCAGGCTGCCGGTGAACTCGTGCGCGACGGGACCCGTCAGCGTCGCGTGGCCCGCGTCCGGCACCGTGATCTCGAGCTCGCCGCCCGGCGGGCGGCTCACGGCCGACTCGCCCTCGATCAGGCCGAGCCGGCGCGCGGCGGCGACGACCGCCACCGCGCCGGTGCCGCAGGATCGGGTCTCTCCCTCGACGCCGCGCTCGAAGGTGCGCTGGTCGAGGACCGCGGGACCCTCGCCGCTCCCGTCGTCGACCACCGCCGCGAGGTTCACGTTCGCGCCCTCGGGGAAGACGTCCGCGCCGCGGACCGGCGGGGCGACGGCGTCGAGGTCGACCGCGTCGATGCCCTCGGGGTCGTCGCGCCCGCCGTCGACGAACGCGACCGCGTGCGGGACGCCGGTGTGGACGGCGGTGACGGTCAGGCCCGCGACCGGCTCGTCGGTCAGCGGCTCGTCGCGCGCGACCGGGACCCACCGGGGATCGAACGTCGGCTCGCCCATCTCGATCGCCGCCGCGGTCGCGTCCGCGTTCACGGACGCGCGCCGGGTGCCCGCCTGCGTGTCGATCATGAACTCCCGGTCGCCGGTCCGGTCGTGGGCCCAGCGGGCGACCACGCGCGCGCCGTTGCCGCACATCGTCGCCGTCGAGCCGTCCGGCTGGACGAGCGTCATCACGACGCGGGTCGGGTCGAACCGCTCCTCGACGTGCAAGAAGAGGACGCCGTCGGCGCCCCGTCGACCGGCGCTCTCGGCGCGGCCCGCGACGCCGTCGCGCTCCGGGGCGGCGTCGAAGTCGGCCCCGTCGACGCCCGTCTCGCGGTCGCAGTGGGCGCGCGCGAACGCCGCGCGGTCGCCGACGCTCTCCGCGCTCGCGTCGACGACGAGGAAGTCGTTGCCCGTGCCGTGGTACTTCTCCACCGGGACGGCGTGGGTGTTCATCGGTCCCCCTCCGTCGCCCGGGTCGGCGTCTCCGCCTCCCGCTCGACCGTCGTCAGGTCCGTGAGGGTCTCTCGGCGTCGGGCGATCGTCGCGGTTCCGTCGTCGACCGCGACCTCCGCCGGCCGCGGTCGTGAGTTGTATTGGCTCGCCATCTCGTATCCGTACGCGCCCGCGACGCCGACCGCGAGGAGGTCCCCACGCGTCGGGTCGGCGAGCGCTCGGTTCCTACACAGCGTATCGCCGGTCTCACAGATAGGTCCGGCGACCGTGACAGGGGTTGCCTGCCGCTCGCCGGGCGCCGGCGCGTCGCCCCCGTCGGCGCCGGGTCCGCCTCCGAGGTTGCGAATCGGGTGGTACGCGTCGTACATCGCCGGGCGGAGCAGGTCGGTCATGCCCGCGTCGACGCCGACGACGCGCTCCTCCGGGGTCGGCTTCACGGTGTTCACGCGCGTCAGCAGGACGCCCGCGTCGGCGACGACGTACCGGCCGGGCTCGATCGCGAGGTCGACGCCCGCGGGCAGCGGCGCGACGGCCTCCCGGGTCGCCGCCGCGACCGCCGGGAGGTCGAGCGGGGGCTCGTCTTCTTTATAAGGGACGCCGAACCCGCCGCCGACGTCGACGTACTCGAGGTCGAGGGGGGCGGGCGCGTCCGCGTCGACGTCCTCGGGCGCGTCGGCGTCCTCGGGTGTATCGCCGTCCGGATCGGTCAGTTCCCGCGCCAGCTCGCCCATCCGGGCGACGAGCTCGCGGTGGCTGTCCAGCTGCTCGGGGTCGATACCGGAGCCGGCGTGGGCGTGGACCCCGACGACGTCGAAGCGCTCGGCCGCCCGGCGGGCCGCGTCGGCGGCGCGGTCGTACGGGATCCCGAACTTCGCCGCGCCGCCGGTCCGGACCTTCTCGTGGTGGCCCGCGCCGACGCCGGGGTTCACCCGGAGGCAGATTCGCCCGTCGTAGCCGCGCTCGGCGAGGCGGTCGAGGGTGTCGACCGCGCCGACCGTCACCGTGAGGTCGGGCTCCGCCTCGGCGACGCCGGCGACGTAGTCGAGGTCGCGGGCCGGCGGGTTGACCGCGGTGTAGTGGAGCCGCTCCCCGCCAAAGCCGGCCGCGAGCGCGCGGTCCACCTCGCCCGCCGAGGCGCACTCGGCGTCGAGCCCGGCCTCGCGGACCGTCTCGAGGACCGCCCGACCGGTGTGAGCCTTCACGGCGTACCGGACGTCGGCGTCCGGGAAGGCGTCGCGCAGGCGCTCGCAGTTCTCGCCCACGCGGTCGAGATCCTGCACGTAGAGCGGCGTGCCGTGCTCGGCCGCGAGTTCGGCGAGGCGGTCCGCGTCCCAGTCGCTCACGCGCCGGACCAGGGGATCGGCGGCGGCTACCGGCCCAGCGGCGGAGTCGCCGGCCGCGGAGTCGCCGGCCGATCCGCCCGCGTCGCGGTCGCTCATTCGCGGAGGGCGTCTTCTCGGCGCGTCGCCTCCAGCGTCTCCTCCTCGACGTGGGTGGCGACGACGGCGGGCTTGTACGCGCCGCCCTCGAACAGCTCGTGGTCGCCGACGGACGACTCCACCATCCGCGTGAACGCCCGGCGGTCGGCGGGGAGGTGGCCGTAGACGACCTCCTCCTCGACGAGGTCGTAGACGGGGATACGAGGCGTCAGGAGCGTGTTCTCGCCGACGATCGAGTTCTCGCCGACGCGGAAGCCAGAGGTGACCCGACAGCCGGCGCCGAGCGAGACGCCGTCCTCGATCACGACGGGCGCGTTCTCGACGGGTTCGAGGACGCCGCCGATCAGCGTGTTGGCGCCGAGCTTGACGTTCTCCCCGAGCTGCGCGCAGGAGCCCACCGTGTCACACGAGTCGACGAGGGTGCCGTCGCCGACGTGCGCGCCCATGTTGACGAACGAGGGGCTCATCATGATGCAGTCGCTCCCGAGGTACGCGCCGCGGCGGATGACGGTGCCGTCGGGGGTGTTCCGGGTGCCGCGCTCGCCGAGGTCGGCGGTGTCGCGCAGCGGGAGCACGTCGTAGTAGGTGACGCCGCCGTGCTCGCGGGGCTCGGTCTCGCGCAGGCCGAAGTTCAGCAGGATCCCCCGCTTGACCCACTCGTTGGCCGCCCACGTGGTCACGTCGTCGCCGGTCTTCTCGGCGGCGCGGACCTCGCCGGCCTCCAGCGCCGAGAGGAACGACTCGAGGACCTCGGCGTCCTCGCTCGTCGCGTCGGCGGCGGTCAGCCCGTCCTGATAGCGGTCCCACAGATCGGAGACGTCGGATCGGAGCGTCATTTGGTAGTGTATGGATGAGTGTCGGTATTTATTCGTCGATATTCGGATGTCTCGGGGTTATTCGCTCCCGGCGTCCAGCACGTCGTCGAACCCGTACCAGCCCGGGTCGCGCCCGGCGAGCCAGGCGGCGGCGTCGAGCGCGCCCTCCGCGAACACCCCGCGGTCGCCGGCGCGGTGCGTGAGCGCGAGCGTCTCGCGGTTGCCGGCCACCAGCACCTCGTGTTCGCCGGTGACGTCGCCGGCGCGGCGGGCGTGGACCCCGATCTCGCCGGGCGCTCGCGGGGCGTCGCCCTCGCGGCCGTGGACGCGCCGGTCGAGGTCGTCGCGGACCGACTCCACGTCGTCGAGGATCGACTTCGCGGTCCCGGAGGGGGCGTCGCGCTTCCCGTTGTGGTGCGTCTCGGTCAGCTCCACGTCGTAGCCGGGGAGCGCGGCGACCGCCTCGCGGACCGCGCGGCGGAGCGCGGCGACGCCGCGCGCGAAGTTCGACGCCTTGAGCACCGGGACCGCGTCGCTCGCGGCCCGGAGGTCGTCGAGCCCGGCGTCCGCGAACCCGGTCGTCCCGGTTACCAGCGGCACGCCCGCGTTGGCGCAGGCCCCGGCGTACGCGACCGCCGACTCGGGGCCGGTGAAGTCGACGAGGACGTCGGGGGTCTCGGCCGCGAGCAGCGCACCCAGCCTGTCGGCGGCGTCGACCTCGACGCCCGCGACGGGCTCGGTCGCGGTGCGATTGACCGCGACGGCGACGGCGACGCCCTCGCGGTCGACGGCGGCCTCGATCACCTCGCGGCCCATGCGGCCGCCGGCGCCGGTGACGGCGACCGACAGCGGCTCGCCGCTCATTCCGCGCCCCCCGTCGGGGGCTCGACGGCGCCCGGATCGACGGTACCGGGCGCTCCCTCCTCGTACTCGGCGAGCAGTTCGCGCAGGACCGCGCGGCGCTCCGCTGAGAGCCGCGAGAGCGGCGGGCGGACCAGCGGGCCGCCCCGACCGCGGATGTGCATCGCCTCCTTCACCGGGATCGGGTTCGTCTCGGCGAACAGCTCGCGGACGAGCGGCGAGAGCTCGTGGTGGAGGTCGCGGGCGCGGCCGTAATCGCCCGAGAGCGCGGCGCCGACCATCGCGCAGGATCGCTCCGGTTCGACGTTGGCGACCACGCTGATGGTGCCGGTGCCGCCGATCGACAGCACCGGGAGCGTCAGCCCGTCGTCCCCGGAGAGCACGGAGAACGCCTCGTCGCGGGTGCGCTCTATCACCTCGCTGATGAGGTTGAGGTCGCCGGAGGCGGCCTTGTAGCCCCGGATGTTCGGGTGTTCGGCGAGCTCGACGGTGACGTCGATCGGGATCGACTGGCCGGTCCGGCTCGGGACGTTGTAGACGATCTGCGGGAGGTCGACCGCGTCGGCGATCGTCCGGTAGTGGTTCAGAAATCCCTGCGGCTCAGGCCTGTTGTAGTACGGGGAGATGAGGAGGAGGCCGTCGGCGCCCGCGTCGGCGGCGCGCTCGGAGAGCGAGAGCGCCTCGGCGGTGTTGTTCGAGCCGGTGCCGGCGATCACGGGGATGTCGTCGACCGCGTCGCGGACCGTCTCGATCACGTCGACGTGCTCGTCGTGGGTCATCGTCGCCGACTCGCCGGTGGAGCCGACGGGGACGACCCCGTCGACGCCCGCGCGCTCGAGGTGTCGGGCGTTCTCGGCGAGCTGGTCGTGATCGACCCTGTCGTCGTCGGTGAACGGGGTCGTCATCGCGGGGTACACCCCTTCGAAGGGCTCGGCGGTCTGTTCTCGGTCCGTCGCGTCTCGGGCGCCGTAGGGCGTCGTGGTCGTGGTGTCTGTCATGGGTGGGCGGTCGGTGTCTGCTGTCGGTCCGTGGTCGCGGTCGGTAAACGAGCGGTGCGCGCTTATCGGGGGTCGTCCGGGACGGGGTCGCCACTCCCGCCGGCGGACGGCTCACGCGCGTTTTTTCGAGAAGAGTCGCGTCGCTGGCGGCGTCGGCGAGCCGCGTCCGGACGCGGGTCGGGTCACACCCGTAGTGGTACCCTCCGTCGCTTATAGATTTGGTCTCGGGTCGAAACTGCCGGGCGAGCGTGTCCGACGCGTGGCGACCGGGGCACACACCTTTTAGGTCGCCGACGCGTCTGCATCGATCTCATGACCGATCCAGCGGAGTCACCGACCGAACCCGAGGATCGCAACCGGCCGCACGGGGACTCGGCGCCCGATCCGAACGAGTCCGACCCGCCGGACGGGGACGCGCCGGCCGAGCCCGACCTCGTGGCGGACACCGACGCCGACCGCCACGAGTACGACCCCGACGCCGACCACGCCTTCCCCGACGCCCGGCTCAACGAGGTCCTCGACCGGATCGCGTCGGACGCGGAGATCACCGCGTACCTGGCGGCGCAGAACGTCAACCCCGTCGACCGGAAGGGGTACAACGACCACGGCGCGAAACACGTCGAGATCGTCCGGGACCGCGCGCTCCGGTTGTACGAGCTGCTGAAGGAGGGCGGCGTCGAGTTCAACGGCGCCCGACAGCAGGGGCTCGACGAGGCCGACGAGCCGGTGATCATCGCGCTCGCGGCGACGCTCCACGACGTCGGTCACGTCGTTCACCGCCACGACCACCCGTACTACTCGATCCCGCTCGCTGCGGACCTGCTCGACAACTTCCTCCCCTCGGTGTACGACGTCGCCGAGCAGGTTCGCGTGAAAGCGGAGGTGCTTCACGCCATCCTCTGTCACCACACCGAAGAGCAGCCGCTCACGCTGGAGGCCGGGGTGGTCCGCGTCGCCGACGGGCTCGACATGGAGCGCGGGCGGTCGCGGGTCCCCTACGAGGAGGGCGGCCGCGGGATCAACACCGTCTCCTCGCAGGCGATCGAACGCGTGTCGCTGCGAAAGGGCGAGCAGACGCCCGCGCAGGTCGTGATCCGGATGAACAACGCCGCGGGCGTCTACCAGGTCGACTCGCTGCTGCAGGCGAAGATCGAGGGATCGCTGCTGGAAGATCAGATCCGGACGATCGCGATAAACACCCGCAGCGACGGCGACGGCTCGGGACCGATCGTCGACCGGGTCGAGCTGTGACCCGCCGTGCGCGGTGACGCGACCGGGTTCGTAACGGCTTTGCGCGTGGCCGGGACAGTCTGGGTATGACCGACGCCGACGCGCTCGCGGACCTGCGGACCGGCGCCGACTACCAGTTCGGCGCCGGGGCGGGCCGCGCCCTGTTCCCGCCGGACGAGCCGCTGACCCTCCGCCGGTCGAGCGGCGGCCGCCCGCGGCAGGTGATCGTGGGAGACGTCGACGACACGCCCGGGAGCTCCGAGGGCGACCGCCTCGTCTCGTACGGCACCGACGGGCGGTTCACCCTCGGCGTCGCCGGCGGCCGACGGGTGCGCGAGGCGTTCGACCCGCCGCGACACCGGGTCGTCGTCGGCGAAGAGAGCGAGCCCTTCGTCCGCGAGGGACGCAACGCGTTCGCCAAGTTCGTGACCGCGGCCGACGACGAGATCCGCCCCGGGGACGAGGTGCTCGTCGTCGACGAGTCGGACGCGCTGTTCGCCGTCGGCCGCGCGGAGCTCGCCGGCGCCGAGGCCGAGGCGTTCGCGAGCGGGGTGGCCGTCAAGGTGCGGAACGGGGTCGGCGACGGCGAGGCCGTCGACGCGGGGTAGCGGCGGGACCAGCGACGCGGAGTAGCCGGTCGCCCGCGCCGAACGCGGCGTCGCCCGGAGCGTCCGCTCCCGGACCGAAACGATCATTTCCCGCCCGCGTCTCGCGGGCGTATGCACGTCGTCGTCAACGCCGCGCAGAGCGTCGACGGGAAGCTCGCCACGCGGCGTCGGGAGCAGCTCCGCATCTCGGGGCCGGAGGACTTCGACCGGGTCGACCGCATCAGGGCCGCCGCGGACGCGGTGCTCGTGGGCGTCGGAACGGTGCTCGCCGACGACCCGCACCTCACGCTCGACGAGGAGGACCGTCGCGTCCAGCGCCTGCGGAACGGCAGGTCCGGCCACCCCGCCCGAGTCGTCGTCGACTCGAGGGGCCGAACGCCGGCCGACGCCCGGATCCTCGACGACGCGGCGACGACGTACCTGCTCGTCTCGGCGGCGACCAGCGAGGAGCGTCGCGCGGCGCTGACGGGCGCCGGCGCCGAGGTCGTCGTCGCCGGGGGCGGAGGGGGAGAGATAGCAGACGACGAAGAGACGGACGGCGACGACGAAGAGACGGACGGCAGCCGCGTCGACCTCGCGGCGGGATTCGACGAGCTGGCCGACCGCGGCGTCGACCGCCTGATGGTCGAAGGGGGCGGCGAGGTCATCTACTCGTGTTTCGCCGCGGGGCTCGTCGACGAGCTCCACGTCTACGTCGGGTCGATGGTGATCGGCGGCCGCGACGCGCCGACGCTCGCCGACGGCGAGGGGTTCACGGAGTCGTTCCCGCGGCTCGATCTGGTCGACACGGAGCGGCTCGACGACGGAATCGTGCTCTCGTACGACGTCCGCGACGGAGAGACGTGAGTACCGGTACGCCTCGCGCAGATACTGTTGGCCGAGCGCCTCGCGCGGGTCCGTGTACAGACGTTTCATAAAGACTGATGGGTGTGTGATCGTTCGCCACGGATCGGCGGGTATACGGCCCGTGCTACCTGGTTACACCCGAATCACCGAAGTCTTTATATGTCGGCCTGTGGTAGCATTTGGTACCAGAACGCCTCCGGCACTGGTGGGATCGCACGCTTAAATGAACGGGAGCTCTTGTGAACGGCCCGACGCACGACGGCGAGCGATCGCTACCCCGGAGCGGTGATGGAGAGATAAAAAATGGTAACGAAAGACGAAGTCATCGAGCAGTACGACATCGAACCGATGGACGAGGCGGACAACGTGGACCTTTCCGAGGACGACCTCGAGAACGGGTCGAAGGGACAGCTTATCAAGCGCGCCGGTCAGCTGCGAGACCGACGCAACGAGCTGAACCAGATGGCCTCCGAGCGCGCCTCCAAGCGCGACGACCTCAACGCGAAGACGCGAGAGAAGGTCGACGAGGCCCAGGAACACCGTGAGAAGCGCGACGAACTCAACGAGCAGGTCCAGGAGCACAAGGACAAGCGGAACAAGCTCAACGCCGAGGCCAACGAGCTGTTCGACGAGGTCGAGGAGCTCAAACAGGACATGGAGCTCGGCTCCGGCAAGTCCATCGAGGAGCTCAAAGAGGAGATCGAGGACCTTGAGTTCCGCCAGCAGACGGAGGTGCTCGACGCCGACGACGAGCGCGAGCTCATCGAGAAGATCGACGAGAAGCGCGAGAAGCTCGCCGAGAAGAAGGAGAAGGTCGACGACACCAGCGAGCTCGACGAACTGGTCGAGGAGGCCGAGGAGGTCCGGTCCGAGGCGTCCCAGCACCACCAGAAGGTGACGGAGCTCGCTGACAAGGCCCAGGAGCACCACAACAACATGATCGAGGCCTACCGCGAGGCCGACGACATCCGCGACGAGGCCGACGAGATGCACGAGCTGTTCGTGGAGGCCCAGGAGGCCGCCGACCGACACCACGAGGACTTCGTGCGCGTCCAGAAGCGCCTGCGCGAGCTCGACAAGGAAGAGGAGCGCGAGCGCAAGGACGAGCGCGCGGAGAAGCGCGAGGAGGAGAAGGAGGAGGCCGAGGAGATCTATCAGAAGTTCAAGGAGGGTGAGACGCTCGACACCGAGGACCTGATGAAGCTCCAGAAGACCGGCCTGCTGTAGTTCGGACGCCGATTTCCCCCGGTTTTGCGGTCGTTTCACGACTCACGTAGCCGCGGCACCGCCGGGAGTGAGGCCGTCAGCGACCGCCAGGAGTACCACGCCGACGTCGACCCCCTCAGCGACAGCTTATAACCGGGCGCGCCCTCAACCGATCGTATGGAGAGCGACGCGCGTTCGGACGGACGGGCCCTCCTCGCGGCCGCCGTGGTCGGCGCGACGGCGACGGTGGCGGGCAAGCGGATCGTCTCGCGGCTCACCCGCGGGCGGTTCGGCGAGAGCGAGGAGTACAACGCGGCGAAGGTGAAAGTCTCCGGACCGATCCGGCGCAAGAAGGGGCGTCCCTCACCGGTGTCGGGACCGATCGGCACGACGGCCGACGACGTCGTCGAGCAGATCGAGGCGGCCGGCGAGGACGAGGACGTCGAGGCGCTCGTCGTCGAGCTCAACACGCCCGGCGGCGAGGTGCTCCCGAGCGACGACATCCGGCGCGCCGCGATCGACTTCGACGGCCCCACGGTGGCGTACGCGACCGACATCTGCGCGTCCGGCGGCTACTGGATCGCGAGCGGCTGCGACGAGCTGTGGGCGCACGACGCGAGCCTCGTCGGCTCCATCGGCGTCGTCGGCTCCCGCCCGAACGCGTCCGGGCTCGCCGACAAGCTCGGGATCTCCTACGAGCAGTTCACCGCCGGCGAGTACAAGGACGCCGGCGTGCCGCTGCGCGAGATCGAGCAGGACGAGAGGGAGTACCTCCAGGGGATCATCGACGGCTACTACGAGCAGTTCGTCGAGACCGTCAGCGAGGGCCGGGACATGGATCCGGAGACCGTCCGGGGGACGGAGGCGCGGGTCTACCTCGGCACCGACGCGGCCGAGGTCGGGCTCGTCGACGAGCTCGGCACCGAGGACGACGTCGAGGACCGGCTCGCGGAGCTGATCGGCGCGGAGCCCGAGGTCCGCGAGTTCACGCCCGACCGGGGGATCGCGGATCGGCTCGGCATCGGCGCGGAGCGCGTCGCGTTCGCAGCCGGGGGCGGGGTCGCGAGCGCGTTCGGGAGCGAGGGCGGCGACGTCGACGTCGAGCTGCGGTAGGCCCGCCGACGGGGAGCTTTTTATTCGGGCGGATCGAGAGTCGACCCGTGACGACGCTGGTCATCTGTATCGACCGCTCCGGGGCGATCGGGCGGGCCACGAACGTCCCGATGCCGGTCGCCGGCTGGGAGGCGGTCCGGTCGCTCGTCACCGACGCCGGACTCAGCGACCCGGAGGACGCCAGCGTCAACTGTCTGCTCGAATCGCTGCGGGTCGCTCGCGACCTCCGCGACGAGCGCGAGGAGTCGGTCGTCGCGGTCGTCTCCGCGGAGAGCGACACGGCCGTCGGCGCCGACCGGTCGATCGCCGCCCAGCTCGACGACCTCGTGGACCGGTACGACCCCCGCGCCGCGGTCGTCGTCGTCGACTCCGCCGAGGACGAGCAGGTGCTCCCGATCGTGGAGTCGCGGATCCCGGTCGACTCCGTCGATCGCGTCGTCGTCCGACAGGCCCACGACATCGAGTCGACGTACTACCTGCTCAAGCAGTTCCTCGCCGACGAGCAGCTCCGGTCGACGATCCTCGTGCCGTTCGGGGTCGCCCTCCTGCTGTTGCCGGCGCTGTTCTACTGGTTCTCCGCCGCCGAGGCGGTCGCGGGCGTCGCGGGCCTGCTCGGCGCCGCGCTGCTTTATAAGGGACTCGCGATCGACCGGTTCGTCGCGGGGATGCCCGAGCGGGTCCGAGAGGCGCTGTACGCCGGGCAGGTCTCGGTCGTCACGTACGTCGTCGCCGCCGGGCTCGCTCTGGTCGGCGGCTTCTTCGGAGTCCTGGCGGCCTCGGAGCTCGGAAGCGCGCCCCGGCTCGTGGAGGCGATGGAGTTCACCTACGCCGCCGTCCCGTGGTTCGCGGTCGCGGGCGTGACCGCGGCCGTGGGGCGCCTGCTCGACGAGCTGATCCGCGACGAGGGGATCCGGACGCCCTACCTCAACCTCCCCTTCGTCATCGTCGCCGTCTCGCTCGTCGTTCGCGGGTTCGCGGGCTACTTCCTCGCGCAGGAGGCGGTGATCGACCCGTTCGATCCGATCGGCGTCGGCGTGACGCCCGTCCAGCGGCTCGCGGCGTTCATCGTCGCGGGGGTCGTCGTCTCGCTCGTCGGGGTTAAACTGGCGAGCGACGTGGGGACGGAGACGCTGGAGGACGTCATCGACGCGGATCGGGAGACGGACGGGAAGTGAGGGCCGCGCGGGCGAGTCGGCGCGTTCGCTCTCGCGGTCTCCGCACGACGACCGCGCCCCTTTCCCGCGGTCTCCGCACGACGACCGCGCCTCTTTAGTCGGTCGCGGCCGCGAGAGCGGCCATGGACGTGTACGGACTGATCGGGAACCCCGTCGGCCACTCGCTGTCGCCGCCGCTCCACGAGGCCGGCTACGAGGCGCTCGGGATCGACGCGCGCTACGTCACCTTCGAGCCGGACGCCGACGCGGCGGCCGAGGCCGTCGCGGGCGCCGCCGACCTCGGCGTGGCCGGACTCAACGTGACGGTGCCGTTCAAACGCGACGTCCTCGACGCGGTCGACGCCGACCCGCTCGCCGAGCGGATCGGCGCGGTCAACACGGTCGACTTCGGACCGATGCGCGCCGGCGAGGCCGACCGACCCCGGGGGTACAACACCGACGCGGCCGGCGTGAAACGCGCCTTCGCGCGACACGACGTGGCGCTCGACGGCCGAGACGCGGTCGTCGTGGGCGCGGGCGGGGCCGGCCGTGCCGCGGCGTTCGCGCTGGCCGACGCCGGCGCGAGCGTCCACGTGGCGAACCGCACCGCCGAGCGCGCCGTCTCGCTGGCCGAGGCGGTCCCCGGGGCGACGGGCGGGGGCCTCGACGACCTCGGCGATCGAGTCGCCGGCGCGGACGTGCTGGTCAACGCGACCAGCGTCGGGATGGAGGCCCCGGGGGAGACGCCGGTGCCCGCGGCGCACCTCCACAGCGACCTGGCCGTCCTCGACGCGGTGTACGCGCCGATCGAGACGCGGCTCCTCCGGGAGGCGGCCGAGGCGGGCGCGACGACGGTCGACGGGGCGTGGATGCTGCTGTTCCAGGGGGTCGAGGCGTTCGAGGTCTGGACCGGCCGGGACGCGCCCGTCGAGGCGATGAACGCTGCGCTGCGGTCGGCGTTGGAGTGAATGGAAGGACGTCGAAGGCGGACCGATTCGGGCTCTTTTTAAATCGCTCCGGGCGTCGCCAGCAGCCCGGCGGTGCCGATGAGCGCCACGGAGAGCCCCGCGGCGCCGTAGAGGAACGGCTTCGCGTCGCGGGCGGGCTGGCGGAGCTTGCCGGCGTCGAGTCCGTCCGTCAGCTTCCCGCTCGCGACCTCGACGAGCCCGGTGATCAGGAACCAGAGCGCGAGCATCGTCAGCACGAGGTGCCCGCGACCGGTCCCGGTGAGCGACTCGAACGTGTACAGCGTCCCCGCCATGTGGCCGCCGGACGCGAGGAAGGCGAGGGCCGCGATACGGGTGATCCACCGGAGTCGGCCGACGATCGATCCGAGGGCGTCGCCGTCGACGTCGCCGCGGAGGGCCGGCGGGAGGACGGCGAGGGCCACGAACAGCACGCTGCCGGTCCAGAGGATAGCGAAGCCGACGTGGAGCGACCACATCACCGGGTTGACGATGTCCATACCCGTCGGAAGAACCGATACGACTTATAAACCGGCGGAACGGATTCGCCCGGACCGGCGGTGATCGAGACCGGGAACCGGTCGACCGCGACCGCAAGCAGGGGAAGACCGGCGGCGCCTCGGAGGCGGAAACCGCCGACGGCGAGGGCTTTTAAATATCCCACGTTCGTATGCTTCATCGATGGCCCTACTGCAGAAAATCAAGGAGAAACTCGGGTTCGGAACCGGTCGCGCCGAACGCGACGAAACGGACGCGAAAGTGACCGTCGAGAGCGACCCCGAGCAGGAATCGGAGTCGGAACCGGAACCGACGGATGACGCCGACGACGCGGCCCCGGACGCGGGAGCGGACGACGGCGAGCCGATCGCCACGGAGACGGAAGCGGCCGCCTCGACCGAGTCGATGGTCGACGAGGAGGGCGCCAGCGCGGATCCGGCCGAAGCCGCCGAGCCGGCGGAGGCCGTGGGACTCGCCCACGAGGAGATGTCGGACGACGACGAGACGGACGCGGGCGAGGAGTCGGCCGATGACGAGGAAGCCGTCGCAGACGAGGAAGCCGTCGCAGACGAGGAAGCCGTCGCAGACGAGGAAGCCGTCGCAGACGAGGAAGCCGTCGCAGACGAGGAAGCCGTCGCAGACGAGGAAGCCGTCGCAGACGAGGAAGCCGTCGC